>JALUMR010000131.1 GCA_027055805.1 Campylobacteraceae bacterium | reverse complement strand
CCGATAGATTTGAAGATTTACGTGATGCACTCGATAAGTTAAAACTCAATGACAGCTCTATTACCTATGAGCCAGAGAGTTCTCTAGCTCTAGGTTCAGGTTTTAGAACAGGTTTCCTTGGAATGTTACACATGGAGGTGATTAAAGAGCGTTTAGAACGTGAGTTTAACTTAGAACTTATTGCCTCTGCACCGACCGTTGTTTATGAAGTAGAGATGACCAATGGAACACGAATTGAGATTCAAAATCCATTTGACATGCCAGAGGTTCAAAAGATAGATACTATCTTTGAGCCTTATATTAAAGCGACTATTTTAGTACCCAATGACTACCTTGGAAATGTGATTAAGCTTCTAAATGATAGACGTGGTATTCAGGTAAAAATGGATTATATTAATTCTGAACGTGTCCTTTTAGAGTATGATTTACCAATGAATGAGATTGTTCTTGATTTCTATGACAAACTCAAAAGTACCACCAAGGGCTATGCAAGTTTTGATTATGAGCCTATTGGGTTTAGACCAGGAGACTTGGTAAAACTTGACATCAAAGTGGCAGGTGAAGTGGTGGATGCTCTTTCCATTATTGTTCCTAGAGAAAAAGCTAGAACACGTGGTTTAGCCTTTGTTAAGTCATTGAAAGAGCTTATCCCTAGACAGCTATTTGAAGTTGCTATTCAAGCGAGTATTGGTAATGAGATTATTGCTCGAACGAATGTTAAGTCTACAGGTAAAAATGTAACGGCTAAATGTTATGGTGGAGATATTACGCGTAAAAGAAAGCTTCTTGATAAACAAAAAGCAGGGAAGAAACGTATGAAAGCTATTGGTTCAGTCAATGTTCCACAAGAGGCATTTATGGCTGTACTTAAACTTGACTAATATTTCTTGATAAACCTCAATCTTTAAGTATTTAGATTGAGTTACAATAGTAAAAATTAAATTTCAAGGAAATAGTTTGGGTTGGGAAATACATGTACACCTTATTGCTGCCGTATCATGGATTGGTGGTTCTGTCTTTATGTTTGTTTTGGGTATTTCATTACGAGGTAAAGAGAACCAAGATGCAGTCTATCCTAGAATTGGTCCTATATTTGGATATTTTGAGATAGTAGCATTGATGGCATTGATTACAACGGGTATATTGATGATTATTAATAATGGTCTTATCTATCTACTGTGGGATGAGAGCATACATAATATTGCTCTTGATGCTTTGCGTGAGAAGTTGATAATAGTTGCTATTATGACACTTATTACAATTGTTCATACGATTATAGCTTTTAGAACCAATGGAAAAGAGAGAAGTAAACTAGAAACCATTATATCACGTGGTTCTTCTATGGGAATCTTTATTTTGAATTTTGTGGTATTGCATTATGCCATAGTGATACGAAATATTATATAGCAAGGAGTATTTAATGCGATGCTTAAGCTGTCATAAGTTAAGTATGGCTACTTTTTGTAAAACATGTCAAGAGCGACTTTTAAAACCCACAGTGACCAAACGAACCATAAATGGGTTAGAGGTTTATAGTTTTTTCAAATATCAACACATTCAAGACCTACTTTTAACCAAACATACTCCACAAGGCTTTAAAATATATAAAGCCTTAGCCAAACTCTCCTTTAAACTTTTTATAGATAATTTTATAGAGAATGACCCAAGAGATATCTATGTGGTTGGAGTAGATGAAAATGTTAAGTCTGGGTATAGTCATGTAGCACTTTTAACGCATGAGATGTCTCGTAAATATGTTAAGGTATTACATGGAAAACTCATGGCTAGAAGTCTTGTAAATTATTCAGGTAAAAAATTACAGTATCGTTTAGAGAATCCTAGAGATTTTATCTATACTGGTCCTAAAGATATAAACGTGATACTTGTAGATGATATTATAACTACAGGAACCACTATTAAAGAGGCGAAAGAAGTATTAGAAAAACATGGGATAGAGGTACTTTTTACATTAACTTTAGCTGATGTCGAAGTTTAATTAGACTTTAAAACTTACTTTTTAAGATAAACTTAATCTAATATTAAATATAATAGTTAATTAAAAAAATTAAATTATAAATATTGGAGTATGGATGTCATCTTTTTCTAAAAAAATTATAAAACATATACTTGTATTTTCTCTACTTTCCTCTTTTTTTACTTATTCACTTTTAGCTGTTGATATTAAAAATATTTATGATGCAGTTGATATAGCAGGTAAGCAGAGAATGTTTACTCAAAGAATGTTAAAAGATTATGCTATGGTTGGTATGAAAAATAGCTTTGGTAATGCAGATGAAGATTTAAACAATACTATATCTGAATTTGATGACCATCTTCATGCTCTTCATGATTATACAAAAAATAGTGAGATAAAGAAGAGTACTAAAAAAGTGGAAGAGATATGGTTACCCATTAAAAAGGTATTAGAGACTCCTCCTAGTAAAAATAAAGTTGTAAAGCTTCAAGAAAATTTGGAACTACTACTCTCTGTAACTAATGATACTACAGGATTGTTTGCTAAAGAGACAGGAAAAGAATCAGGGAAAATAGTTGATATCTCTGGGCGACAACGAATGCTGTCCCAAAGAATGGCAAGTCTTTACATGTTGAAAGTTTGGGGTATAGATGATGATAAATTTAAAGAAAAAATGAAAAGTTCTATGCAACTTTTTAAGAGCTCCTTAGAAGAGTTACAAAAATCAGAACTGAACACTGCTGAAATTAATAAACTTTTAACCAAGGTAGAGAGGTCATTTATGTTTTTTGAGGTGATGAACAAATCTAGCAATATTTTTATTCCCTCTTTAATTTATAAAAAATCTAATGATATTTTAAACAATATGAATAAAGCAACTCAATGTTATGTTGATGAATGTAAATAGGAGAGTATGATGAAAAATGGAATAGTAAAAAAAATAACTTTGGTTTCTATATCTTTAGTATTGTTGTCAAATGTCTCATTTTCAAAAGAGAATTCAAAAGTAAATGCCTCTAAACTAATGGATATTGCAGGGAAGCAGAGAATGCTTTCTCAACGTATAGCAAAAGATTATATTTATGTAGGTAAGAAAATTGCTACGAGTAAAGCTGATAAAGAATTAAAAGCATCTCTGAATGAATTCTTGAAGATACATAATGAGCTGACTATGCTAATTACTGATTCAGAGATAAAGAATCTTTTAGACTTTGTTGCATTAAGCTCAAATGAACTTAAAGAGATAGCCAATAAGGATTTTACGCTTGATAATGCTCAGTTAATTTTGGATTTGACAGAGTCTATGTTAGAAGGAAATCAATATATTGTCGATTCATTAAAAGAGGTACATAAATTAAAAGAGTCTAATCTGTTAGAAAAAGCAGCGAAAGAACGAATGTTGTCACAAAGAATAGCAAAATATTATATTGCTTATCAGTCTGGTATTAAAGATGAAAACACAGTTAACAGTATGAAAGATACCGTAAAACAGTTTTCTGAAAATCTTGACCTATTATTAAAAAATAAAAACAACAGTGTAGAGATAAATAAAAAACTAAAAGATATAGATAAACTTTGGAAGATTGTTCATAAATTTTATAACAATATAGAAAAGGGTGGATTACCTCTTATTGTTTTTAATACAACGGACAATATTACAAAGAAGATGGATGAAATAACTAAACTGTATATTAAAAAAAATAAATAGCAATGGAGATTAAATGAAGAGAATATTATATATATTAGTTGCTATTTGTCTCTCTACTATGAGTATCTCTGCTTCTTCAAGAAGTGATGTACAAATTATTGAGGCAACAGAAAATATTCGTTATTTGGGACAAAAAATTTCAAAAGATTATCTTTACCTTTATAATAATCCTAAAAAAATTGAATTGAAAGAAGAGCTAAATAAAGATATTAAAATGCTGGAATTATCTATAAGTGATATAGGTATGAGTACAATAGATACAGATAGTAAAAATATTTTAGACTTTCTCACTTATAATAAAAATGAAATTAAAGAGTTATTGACAAAAAATGTAGATAAAGAGAGAAGTATATTAATACTGGACTACAGTGAAAGTTTTTTAGAGGGGGCGAACTCTATTGCTTCTATGCATACTTATGCATTTTCAGATGAAGAGAAGATGTTGATGTCTATGAAGGAGCTTGAGTATTTATTGGAAAGGGTATCTAAGTATTATATAGCTTCTAACCTAAATCTTGATAAGGTTAATAATTTTGACCATATGGACAAAGCCATTTTAAAAATAGATAGGATATTAAAAGAGATAAATCTCTATAAGTATCCAGTTGAATTGCAAGAAGAGACTAAAGAGCTAAATTTAATGTGGAAAACACATAGAGAGTTTTTATACAAATCAGAAAAACTATTTTTACCTAATATTTTAGAAGCATCATCAAAAAATTTAGAAAAAATAGTTCAAAAAATAGCTCTTTATCATAAGAAAAATCAGTAGAAAGGAAGTTGTATGAATATTATTAATAATAAAAATATTTCACTTGTTTTCATTTTTGTTTTGTCAATATTGATTTTTGCTATGGCCTATAATTCATCTAAAATATATCGTGACTATAAGGAAGTAGAGAGTAGTGCCAAGTATATTACTGCAATAGATAAAGATGACAATGTATTAAATATTAAAAAACTTATATCTAAAGCCAATATAGAAAATGATTTAAAGATTTCATCTTTTACGAATTTATTAGAATTAGAAGAGAACTTAAATAGAGAGAAAAAATTTATAACTGCTATTTTAACCTCTTCTAAAAAAATGACAGATGAAGATTTATTACATTGGGAAGGGTTTGTTAAAAATGATGTAATACCAGATTTTTCTAAACTAGGCGATACTTTACTTCGTACTAAATTAGAGAGTATACTGGAAAAGAAATATTATGTAACTATAGGTGAAGTAGAGAGAGGAAGAGTATTTATAGGTTTAATAAATGGAAAGTACACGATATCTGTAAAAGAGTGGTCAGAGAGTTTTAGAAAAAAAATTAATAAGTTGTCTGAAATAGAAAAGATTATTCTTGCTGATATTAAAGGAACCATTAATGTAAAAGTTGAAGTTATCAAAGATAAACTATTTAAATCTATTGTGATTACTACTATTTTATTTGCTATTTTATTACTCTTCTTTTATATCTATTTTAATATAGACATAAATTCTCGTCTTCTCTCGGAGACCTTAAAAGATTTAGAAGCAGACTTGGATGAAAAGCAAAAGCGAGAGATTAAAGAGGTTATTAGAAAAAATGATACGCAAGAGATTTATAAATTTTTAGCCAATGCAATTAAAGAGCCAAGTAGAGCAAAAGACCATTTTTTAGCCAATATGTCCCATGAGATTCGTACACCACTTAATGGTATTATAGGTTTTACCAATATCCTTAAAGATACAGAGTTGAAAGAGGAGCAAAGAGAGTTTATAAATATTATTGAAGAGAGTTCTAATAACTTAATAACCATTGTTAATGATATTTTAGACTTTTCAAAAATTACTTCAGGAAAAATTGAATTTGAAAATATTTCATTTAATGTCATGGAGAAATTTGAAGCCAGTATAGATGCCTATGCTGCAAAGGCAGCTCAAAAAGATATTGAACTGGGCTTATATATTGACCCAGAGCTTCCTGTAGAACTTATGGGTGATGCCACCAAAATTTCTCAAGTTATAATTAATCTATTGAGTAATGCTATTAAGTTCACTGAGCCAAAGGGAGAGGTACACGTCTCTATAGAAAAGCATTCTGAAACCAAAGAACAAGTAACCGTTCGGTTTGCAGTAAAAGATTCAGGAATAGGTGTGAGTAAAGAGCAACAGAGTAAAATATTTGATGCTTTTTCTCAAGAAGATGCCAGTACAAGCAGAAAGTTTGGAGGAACAGGTTTAGGGCTTACTATCTCTAGTAAATTTGTTAAACTTATGGGTGGAGAGTTAACCATTGATAGTGTAAAAGGAGAAGGAAGTACTTTTTACTTTACAATCTCTTTAAATAAGTCTGAACATTCAAAAGAGAGAGTTATCCCAAAATTAAATCAAAGGAATATTGCTTATATATCTGTAGATAATGAGAAAAAAGTTGATAAAAATCTTCAAGCTTACATAGAGTATACGGGTGCAAAATTTAAAATTTATACTTATAGTGAAGTGGTAAATTTGGGTGAATCTTTTGTAGCAGATACTCTATTTGTAGAACGTAAAGCTATAAAAAATGAAATAGAGATGAAAAATCTTTTAAATCTTAATTTTAAAATAGTACTTCTTACCACCACAGAGATGATGAGTTGCCCTTTAGCAATTAAAGATAAGATTTCTAAGATTGTCTATAAACCAGTGAACTTTTCTAAGACAATGAAGGCTCTTCAATTAGCTGATAACAATAGTTTACACATTAATAAAAAAGTTATAAAAGTTAATGGTTTAAAATCAAATAAGGTCTTTACAGGTGTTAATGCTTTGGTTGCAGAAGATAATTTGATTAATCAAAAACTTATTAAAAATATTTTAAATAATTTTGATATTACTGTTACTTTAGCAAGTGATGGTGCCAAAGCAGTTGAGTTATATAAAGAGAACAAGTATGACATGATATTTATGGATATACAGATGCCTATTCTGAGTGGTGTTGAAGCCACAAAAGAGATTCTTCAGTATGAGAAGAGCAACAATATAAAGCATACACCTATTGTTGCTTTGACGGCCAATGTTATAGAGAGTGACAAAGAGAAATATTTAGCTGCTGGTATGGATAGATACCTTAAAAAACCTATTGATGTTGAAGCATTGGTTGTGATTATAGAGGAGTATTTCCCTATTCAAAAACTTCGTGATTCTCTATCTTTAGAGTATAAAGAGCAATCTAAAAATAGTAGCAAGTCAAATATAATACTTTATAAAGAGTTAGAGTTAACAGGAAAAATCTATTCAGCTGTTTTAAATAATTTGGGCTATAGTGTCGATACTTATAGTAATACCAATGAGTTTTTAGAACAACTTGATAATAAAAAATATGATTTTGCTCTTTTTGATGCAAAACCGTTTAGAACTATCAATACAGATAAATTAATAGTTGACCTTATTAGAGTTAATGGAGCAACACCTATAGCCTTTGTTGAAAAAGACAACAACAGCCACTATTGTACAACGTTAAATCCAGTAGAGAATGTAAAAGTGATTGAGAGTAAATTAATGTGTTCCTAAATTATATTAAGGTTTCTTCTTAAACAAAGAACCAATCCAGTTGGTAATGGAACAGCCATTATAGCAGGTTCCCTTTCGTTCACATCGTGTACGTTGGATGTTGTTAATAAGTAAAAGAAGAAACCCAATAGAGATAATAAGTTGTACGGCTCCTGTTAGATAGTTTTCTGCAAGTAGGTTTTGTATGGCTAAGATGGACATTATTATGGTTATAATGAGGCACATTTATTGTTCCTTTTTTCGTTAGTATATCATATTAAAATAGGGTTTACTATTTAGTTGAAATATTTAAAATAGTTCGGACACAATACGACCAAAATAACGCCTACAATACTCCTAACAAAATAACAAAAGGAGTCAACAATGGACTTAACAGAATTTGGTTTTAGAGATATTAATCATGAACTATTAGAAAAGACAAATACC
This sequence comes from Campylobacteraceae bacterium, assembly GCA_027055805.1. Taxonomy (GTDB): domain Bacteria; phylum Campylobacterota; class Campylobacteria; order Campylobacterales; family Sulfurovaceae; genus UBA1140. The sequence goes on along the minus strand of JALUMR010000131.1, from coordinate 312 downwards.
CCTTATAAAATTTATGCAGAACTACTAGATGAGGGTGCAGAACAGCAATTTTCTGATGTTTTAAATGAACCTTATGTCACTTATGGGGCATTGATGCCCGATGCACATAAAGGGTATACCATGCCTATTGGTGGTGTATGTTCAACCAAAGACATGGTTGTTCCACAGTTTGTAGGTTTTGATATTGGTTGTGGTATGTGTGCTTATAAAACAGACTATACCAAAGAGCAAATAGAAGCCAATGCAGAGTTAATTTATAAAAAAATAGTTGAAAAAATCCCTTTAGGATTTAAGACGCATAGAGACCATCAA
>JALUMR010000130.1 GCA_027055805.1 Campylobacteraceae bacterium | reverse complement strand
ACGGCAGTTATTTTTGAAAAAGATGGCTCTATAGCAGGGAAGTATAGAAAGATGCACATTCCTGATGACCCTGGTTTTTATGAAAAGTTCTATTTTACCCCTGGTGATTTAGGTTTTGAACCCATTGAAACTTCGGTAGGAAAGTTAGGAGTTTTAATCTGTTGGGACCAGTGGTATCCTGAATCTGCACGGCTAATGACCCTTAAAGGGGCTGAACTGCTCATTTACCCCACTGCCATAGGTTGGTTTGATGAAGACAGTAAAGAGGAGAAGCATAGACAGCTTGACTCATGGGTAACCATTCAGCGTTCTCATGCCATTGCCAATGGTATTCCAGTTTTATCTTGCAATAGAGTAGGGTTTGAAAAGGACAGTTCAGAAGTCATGGATGGCATAAGGTTTTGGGGAAACTCTTTTGTTTGTGACCCTCAAGGTGAGCTGATAGCTCAGGCAAGTTCAGAAAATGAAGAGATTTTATATGCAGAGATTGACCATAAGCGAACCAAAGAGGTTCGTGATATTTGGCCATTTTTACGGGATAGACGAATTGATGCTTATGGTAACTTGTTAAAACGCTATTGTGATTAGCTAGACTTACTTATATTATATTTATTATAATCGGATAGAATATTTAAAAACAGAGAGGAGTGATTTATGAGTTATAAAGTATCAAAAGTAGAAAAAGGTGTAGAAGTTCCTTTTAAAAGACCATCAGCAGAGTTTTATGAAGCCATCGGTGGAGAAGAGGGTATGAAAGCTTTAATGTATGATTTTTATGACATTATATATGAGAGTGATATTGCACACTTTTTCCCACAAGATGAAGATGATTTTCATGAAGTAAAAGTTAAAAACACCAAGTTTTTTGTACAGATTTGTGGTGGACCAAAAGTTTATGAGGGTGAAACAGGGGGGATGAACCTCGATGAGTTTATGATTCGACTGCATGATGATTTTTCTATTACCGAAAAAGCACGTTATGAGTGGTTAGGATGTATGGAAGAAGCACTTAGAAAAGTTGATATGGAACAGCGAATCAAAGACGACTTTTGGGCATACTTGGAGAGTTTTTCAAAATTAACAGTAAACTCTTTTTCAGATGGCTCTGTCTATTATGCTGAATATAATCCTGGACAATAGGAGATTTATTTAGATTAAACACTATCTATGATAAAATATTTCCTTAAGTTTAAGGAGTATGTTGTGGATAGAGAGTTTAAACATTTTGAATTTAAAGGAAATGCCAAGGAGTATTTTCGTATTTGGATAGTCAATATCGCTTTGACTATTTTAACCTTTGGTATCTACTCTGCATGGGCGAAAGTACGTACCAATCGCTATATGTATGCCAATACTTACTTAAACGGTTCAAATTTTGAATACAATGCTGACCCTGTTCGTATTTTAATTGGTCGAATTATTGTTGTTACTTTTTATGTTTTATTTATCATCTTTGGACAGCAACTGATGATGTTTGAGGTAGCTGCAGGAATAGCTATTATTGCTTTTTTAGCCATGCCTTGGCTTATTCGTCAGGCTGTTAGTTTTAAACTTAGAAACACCTCTTATCGTCATGTTCCTTTTCGTTATGTAGGAAGAACGCGTGATTTCTATGCCTTCTTTTTAACCCATGGACTTCTTAATATTTTTACCCTTTTCTTAGCTTTTCCTTTTTCATATGTACGATTTAAAGAGTTGATTCTTCATAATTCACGTTATGGACAGGGAGAGTTCAATTTTAAAGGAAAAGTACAATCGGTTTATGAGATATATTTTTCTATTATAGGTTGGATGATGCTTGTAACTATAGCTTTAGGAATCGTTATGGCACTTGTATCTGGTATTGCATTAGAGAGTAGTGGAGTAGGGCTTGAAAATATTGCTTCATCAGGAATGTTAGGCGATGAAAGTAGCAATAAAGAGGATGTCGCACCTATAGTAACAGGATTGGTATCTATTCTTATGATTTTTATCTATTTACCATTGATATTTGGACAAAAAGGTTTGAGTGATGCCTATTTTTCTAACTATGTAAGAGACCATACCTCTTTAGAAGAAGCACCATTTAGAGGAGAGATTAATATATTTAAATTGGCTTGGATTTCTGTCTCGAATGTTTTTGCAATTATCTTTTCTTTGGGGCTACTTTATCCATGGAGTCAAATACGTTACTTAAAGTATAAATTGGAACAGACCTCTTTTGCTTGTCAAGATTATGAACAGTTTGAGTCTTTTGGCTATGAACAAGGCTCAACCGTAGGTGAAGAGATGATGGACTTCTTCGATATAGATATAGGACTATAAGATGCTAATAGATGCACTGTTATATGATGGAAAAAGCTCGAAAGAGCATGAGGTAAGCATTGAATTTACAGCCAATCGTCGGGTTGTGATTTTATCGCATGGCATTGATGTCTCTCTTGATGAAGTTAAGATAGAGTCTCGTCTTGGAAATACTCCACGTGTTATAGAGTTTGACAATGGTATACGGTGTAAAAGTAAAGAGAATGATAAAATAGACAAAGTTCTAAAAGAGTTTGGTTTGAGTAAATCAAAAGCTTATAAAATAGAGAGCTCTTTAGGACTAACCATAGGCTCGGTTCTTGTAACTATTGGTTTTATATGGTTTATGTTGACGACAGGTGCTACGTATACCTCCAATGCTTTAGCTTCTATACTGCCAAAAAGTACCCTTGATAAGGTAAGTGATATAAGCATGGAGCAGTTAGAAGATAACTATTTGCATCCATCAAAACTAAGTGATCGTCAAAAACGAATTATTCAAGGACACTTTGATGCATTAACTGAGGGTGAGGCAGAGTATAAACTACATTTTCGTTCCTCTCCACAGATAGGACCAAATGCTTTTGCTTTACCTTCTGGAGATGTTGTTTTAACAGACCAACTTGTAGCCCTTAGTCAAGATGATGAGTTTAGAGATATTTTAGGAGTCTTGGCTCATGAAAAAGGTCATGTGGTAAAAAAACACTCTTTACGCATTGCTATAAAAACAGGTATGTCAGGGGCTATTATTGGGTATATTACAGGGGATGTATCAGTTCTTGCTTCTACTATTCCTACGGTACTTATAAACAGTAGTTATAGCCGAGAATTTGAACATGAAGCTGATGTGTATGCTGTTAAAGAGTTAAATGAAATGAATGTTTCTACCGAGTATATTGCGAGACTTTTTGAAATGTTAGATAAAAAATATGGGAATGATAATAACAGTAGTGATATTATGGGTATGTTTGCCTCTCATCCATTAACTTCTGAACGTATTGATTATTTTAAATCTTATATTAAATAATTAATAAAAAATGTTAACAAGATTATTGGTTATTTTCTTCTATACTAAAGTCATATATTTTACTAGGAGAAAGAATGAAATCTACAAAACTATTAGCCAGTCTTGGTTTGGCTGTTTTACTTATGGGAGGTTGTGTTCAAAGAACAACTGAACTTAAGTATCCTAAAGATGTTAAACAGCCTACACTGTCACAGTATGAACTGAATGTCATTGCTGAAAAAATTTATCAAAATGAGACATCTGGAAAGCCTAAAAACCTTATGTTTTGGTCAACAAATGAGAGCTTTGCTTCTTTGGGTATAGGTCATTTTATTTGGTATCCTGCTGGTGCAGTAAAACGTTTTGATGAGACTTTTCCTCTTATGATTGATTACTATATAGCTAAAAAAGTAGAGATTCCATCTTGGTTACATCATGCACGAAAAACTGGTGCTCCATGGAAAAATAGAGCTGTTTTTGAAGCTGCAAGAGGAGATCAAGAGTTTCAGCAGTTAAAGAATTTATTAATGAATACAAAAGCTCTACAGACACAGTTTTTCTTTGATAGACTTCATGCATCTATTCCAGAAATTGCAAAACATGTGGCTCCTCAATATAGAAAACATGTTGTTGATAACTATAATGCTCTAGTATCTACTAGAGGTGGACTCTATCCATTGATTGATTACATCAACTTTAAAGGTAAAGGTATTAAAGCTACTGAGCGTTATAATAATCAAGGTTGGGGTTTACTTCAAGTTTTAAAAAACATGAGACCAGTTCAAGCTGGACCAGCTGCATTGCAAGAGTTTTCAAGAACAGCTCAGATGATACTTGAACGTCGAGTTAGAAACTCACCACCTGCTAATAATGAGAAACGATGGTTGCCAGGTTGGAAAGCTCGTACAAGTGGATATGCTACTTCAATATTATAAACTACTTCTCAAGTTCCCATCATATAAGGATGGGAGTTTTCTACTATGTGCTTCTCTCTTCTTTTCTTTCATACCCTATTACATCTCAGCTTATTAATATAAAAGAATATATATAATGGTTTTTTATAGATAAAAAGGAAATATTGTGAAGCAGACAAAATTGATTTTATTTGTACTTATACTGTTTTTTGTCCAAGTAATGGCAGAAAATAATAGTACAGAGTATAAAGATATAAAGCATCCATTATCATTGGATGCTTTGAAGAGTGTTGAGATAAATAGCAGTGCAGAAAAAACAAATATATCTTCAAATTTGCCTCCTAGAAAAAGCTTATTAGAAGTTGAAGCTGAAGCTCGTGCAATTATTGCTGAAGAGGTTGCAAAAGTAGCGATAGTAAAAGCAAATGCTTTAGCAGTTATTGCTAGGGCTGTAGCCTCAGTAGAGATAGCTAAGATAAGGGAAGACCAACAAAAAGAGAACAACTCTGACCTTTTTTAGCTTAATTATGGATTTTATACTAAAAAAAGTGATAAATATATACACAAAAGAGAAGAATAATGATATAATAAAATTATGGTAAATTAAATATATGTTAAAAACTATTGTTATATAATTGTTTCTAATAAATTTCAATGGAGAAGGTAGAATGAGAGAGATATTACTTGTTAGCATATCGGCACTACTTGGTTATATAATTTTCTCTGCATTTAGTTCTGCCTCAACCTCTGAAGAGGCTGTTAAAAGAATTTTTCAGCCTCAGATAGATGTGAAAACTGCACGAGAACTGGCCATTCAAGAACAGAAAAATACATTAGAAACAAATATGATGAAATATGATTATGAAACTCAAAAAGATAAAGTTATTGCCGATAAAGATATTGCAATTAATGCAAAAAATCAAGATACAGAGCTTGGTAAGAGAAGTATAGGTGCTAAAGAACATACAGCTATAGAAACTATAAAAGCAGGTACCAATGTTGAACTAAAGAAGCAAGACAATTATACATATCTTGCCATGTCATTTTTACTCTTTTTAATAGTTGTCCTCTATTTACGCTATCAAAAACATTTAGCCCAAATGGAACTTAACCAAAGAAGAGAACAAAATGAGTTACTTGCCAAAAAAGAGTATGCAGAGAAGATTCTTACTCTATTGGCTTCTGGCAATCTTACTTTTGAGACAGAAAGAAAACTTCTAAAAGTACTTGATGAATTAAATGGTCACCATATAGAGAATAAACCTGATATTATCTATCATCCTAATCCAGAGATTGCACAAATAAACAATAGTTAGTTATAAGAAGTATTATAATTTTAGCTCAAATATATTGTTGTTGCTTTTATGATAATAGTTTAATGTGTAGCCCAGACGTTGAGTGATGTTATTAACTATATATAAGCCCAGTCCGAAACCACTATTTCTCTTCTCTTCTTGTGTAAATGGCTCCAAATAATAATTAAGTGCATATTCAAGACTTTTTCCTTTAGATATAACTTTAATACTTTTGTTGTTGGCAATAATGGTTGCTTTCTCATCACTACTATATTTGAGTGCATTATCAAGTAGGTTTTTAATTGCTAAAGAAAGGAGCTTGGTATCAGTCAGCAGTGTCTCTTCTGTTGTTGTTATGGTGAGTTTGTCTCTGTCACAAAGTAGTAAAGTAATACTCTCTTCAATAATTGAATTGAGATGTGCTTTTTTCATATGAGGCTGAAAATTTTCAGTTGTGAGTTTCTCAACATATGCCAACTCTTGAATAAGCTCATTCATACGTTCAAAAGCCCGAATAAGTGTCTGTTTACTTGTTCCATCTTCTACCATCTCTATGGCAATACGCCCTCTAGTAATGGGTGTTTTTAGTTCATGCATCATGTTACGCATAAAGAGATTTTTGGATTCAAGTAGGGTACGTATATGATATATAGCATTGTCAAAACTTTGAGCAATTTTTCCTATTTCATCATTCGATTTTTGAGTGATTTTTATATTCATATTCCCATTTGCAAACTCTTCTATTTGTCTGTTTAATTTTTTAAGAGGAGCTATTTTACGAATAATAGCGATATAGAGAAAAATAAACAAAAGCGTAATAAGCGTAGCGATTAAAATAGTAAGTTGCATACGTAATTTTACAGATTTTGTATCTTTAAGCATGAGGTTATATCCATAACGTTTGAGGTAAATATATTTGTTTTTACCAATAGAAAATATATGTATACGTCCATAGGCAGACTCACTTCCAAATATCTCCTCACTTTTTTGTGATAAAAGAAGACGACTTTCATTATCTGAGACAGGTTTAACATGAAAATTTTCATAAAATTTTTCTTTTTTCTCTTGAGTTGGATTGAGTCTGGCTGTAGAAAGTAAAAGGTTTGAGATGAGCTTGTATCGAGTAATCTCATCTATTTTTTGTCGCTCTTTGTCCCAAGAGATAAATTGGAAGATGGCTGTTAACAGAAGGGTGAGGACAAGGGCAAAAAGAATATTTATAAATGTTGTAACGGAAACATTTCTTAGCAGACTACGCATGATTATATTTTTTCTGTTAGTAAATATCCTATTCCTCGAACAGGTTTAATATAGCTGTGTTCACTATCTATTACAGAGAGTTTATGTCTAATCCGAGAGATGATAACATCAATATTTTTAATAGAACTGTTATCATCAATATGTTCACTTTCATAAAGAAGCTGTTCTCTTGATACAGCAGAGTTAATATGTTGAATTAGAATGGCTAAAATATCAAACTCTGCTGCAGTAAGTTCTAATAGTATTTCTTTAAAAATAATATGACGTGCTTTATGGTTAAGTTCAAAAAGTTTTTTTGAACTCTTCTCTTCTTTTGTTACGTTGGTTCTTCTTAAAATAGTTTTTATGCGTGTCACCAGCTCTCTAGGGTCATAGGGCTTTGGCATATAATCATCAGCCCCTCTCTCCATAGCAATAACTTTGTCGGTGATGTCATCTCTTGCTGAAGAGACAATAATAGGGATAGAGGAGCGTTCTCTAACTTTTGGAATAATTTCAAGTCCATCAATCCCTGGAAGGGTTAAGTCTAAAATAAGCAAATCAAAATCATGTTGAGTAAGTAAAGAGAGACCCATATAAGGCTCTTCAGCCGACATGACCGTTATGTCAAATTTGTTAAGATATTCGGTGAGAATTTGAGAAATTTCATAATCATCTTCTATCATTAGTATTTTTATGATAATAAATCCTTGGTTAATATGTTTTATTATACCATTTGGAGAGTTAAAAGAAAATACCATCAACATTGCTCACGAGAGCTATTACAAAGGAGGTCTAAATATGTTCTATCAAGGGAGTATATTTCAAAGGAGTTCAATTACATACTTAATCCCGTGAACAATGTTGATGGTACTGTGTGTTTCTTAGTTGAATTATAATACTTTTATGTTAATAATAGAACAATGAATAATTAATGAATAGTTAATGGTATGCTACAAATAGATATATGTAAAAAATAAATAATAAAAAACATTTAATATTAAAAATAATGTCTTAATTTATTACAATAATGTTATAGTCTGTTTTTAAAAAAAGGAGTTTAATCATGAAAACAATGAATTTATCCCTACTTGCTATTATATCAAGTAGTAGTTTTGTTTATGCAGGTGGTGATATTATTCCCCCTGTATTTGAAGAAGAAACAGTAGTTGTGCCAGTAGAACTGCCAGTGGCCCCACCACCCCCACCACCC
>JALUMR010000129.1 GCA_027055805.1 Campylobacteraceae bacterium | reverse complement strand
TCCATACTGTTTGATACTCTATAAGAGAGTATCTTTTTACTGTACCAATCAATAACTGCTGTTAAGTAGATAAACTTTATGTTCATAATTTCTCTGTGTTGTTTTAGGCATCGTATATATCGCTTTAAATCCCAACATATCTCTTAACTTTTTAACTATCTTTCTTCCAACATTAAAGCCTCTATTTTGCACCTCTACTGTTACTCTTCTATTCCCATACATTGGTGGTAGCTCTTCTTGTATTTTGATTATCTCATCAATCAGTTTATCATCATACTCTTGGATGATATTTTTATAGTAGTAAATCCATCTCGTCGGTACCCCAAGGGCATTTCTTTCAGGGCACTTTTTTTTTAACCAATCTACTTCAAGGGTCAATTGTCCTACTTTTCCATGAAGCTTTTCTATATAGTCTTCTTTTTCATTTAACTCATTTTTGTGATTTTTTAGCTCTTTACTTTTATTGAATACACTTACACCATTTTCTATGAACTCATTTTTCCATGTCGTTATACTTTTGCTTGTTACATTATACTTTGATGCTATCTCTGCTAAGCTACTCTCTTCTTTTAATAACTCTAGCACTACTTTAAATTTAAATTCTGCTTTAAAATGTTCGCCTCTTTTTGCCATAATCTTTTTCTCCTACTTTCGTATTTTACTCTTTTAGGAATTTATTTCTGATTTAGCTGTCTAAGTTTTGGGGTACATCATATTAACCCTTGTTATGATAACGTGGGTTATTATAATATTCATGGTTGTAATTAACTCAAATGTGTTGATATTTCTGACTCATTCCCTATTTCTACTTCCTAAAATGTACCATCTTAAACTTGTCCCCCATAATAGTAGGAGCAATCAGCGTTTTAACCTTATCTGCTTCACGCACATAATTTGCCTGAGTGGCTTGTTTAGCAAACTGTTCTAAAATGTCAATTAACCCAAAACGCACCAATGCCCTAGCCTGTGTTTCGTACTTATCAAGGGTAAACCCTGCCTCTTCAAAAGCCTCTATAACATGACCAAAGTTTACGTCGTAAGTGATGTCTGCTTTTTGAAAAGCATCGGCTAATATTAGCTCTTCATCAAAAAGAGGAAAGGTTTTATGCTTTTCATAGACACGAATAGAGAAGTCGTTTCGTACAAACTTTTCACCATAGTCAAAGCTTACAAAGTCGCAATGTTTAATACCCTTTGCCATATCTAAAGCAAACTCTTCATAACCAACGGCTACCTCACCTTTTACTTGTCGATGTTTTGACGCAAACTCTAGTAGTTTTTTATCTGCTTCTTTCCACTCCACTACATTGTCCGTTACAAAAGCTTGTTCTCCATCTTTAATTAAATTACAAGGAAAAGCATCAAATATCTCATTGGCAACCACAAAGGCGTACTCTACTTCTACCTCATCTATGTCGTTAAAATGGGTAATGCTAATATCCGAACCAAAACGCTCTTCTATGTATTTGAGTTGCTCTTTTTGAACATGAGGCTGACGCTCTACAATTCCAAATTTGAGCGTTTGCACCAACGTTGGGTCAAGGGTATAGAGCCACTGTATCATGTCACAAAGCAAGTACCCTTTATGAGCCCCCACTTCTATGAGCCAACCATCTTTTTTAAAAGCTTCTTCTTTTATAAGCTTATAAAAATGGTTTGCAATACTTGCTCCAAAAAATGAGCTGGTACTAACAGCCGTGTAAAAATCACCCTCTTTACCTATGGCTTTAAAGGTTTTGTAGTAACCGTTCTCTCCATAGAGCCATTCGTTCATGTATTTGCTAAATTTCAATGTTTTCCTTTTTCTTCATCTTCAACCAAAACCCCATACTTCTCCAACAGCTCCATAATCTGCTCAGGCAACAGATACCCCTCATGTCGCCCTATCTCTGTTCCGTTTTCGTCCCAAAAGATAGAGGTAGGTAATACCTCAACATTAGAATTGATACCACCTAACATATCTTTGTCG
>JALUMR010000128.1 GCA_027055805.1 Campylobacteraceae bacterium | reverse complement strand
ATAGGTTGATTCTACATCACCTGCTTGCATCTCCATAAAATTCTTCTCTGCAACTTGACCAAGAGAGGTTTCAATTTCAGTAATAAACTCCATAAGGTTCACTGGAGCATTGTTTCCAATATTATAAATACGATAAGGAGCAGAAGAACTACTAGGTGTTGGATTTTCAGGGTTCCAACTCTCATCAGATTTTGCAGGGTTATCTAAAACCTTTATAATTCCATCTACGATATCATCTATATAAGTGAAATCTCTACTCATATTACCATGGTTAAATACTTTAATCGGTCGATTATTTAAGATAGCATCAGTAAACAATATAGGAGCCATATCGGGTCGTCCCCAAGGTCCATACACCGTGAAAAATCGCAATCCTGTAGTTGAGATATTATAAAGATGACTGTAGGTATGTGCCATCATCTCATTTGACTTTTTAGTAGCTGCATAGAGACTTACAGGGTGGTCAGTATGGTCGGTAGTTTTAAATGGCTGAGATTTATTAAGCCCATAAACACTTGAACTACTTGCATAGGCTAGGTTTTTTACACCATTATGTCTACATGCTTCTAGTATGTTCATAAACCCTACTACATTTGAGTTAATATAGGCATGAGGATTCTCTAATGAGTATCGTACCCCTGCCTGAGCAGCAAGATTACAAACAGCATCAAATTGTTCTGTTTCAAAGAGTTTCTCAACGCTCTCTCTATTAGCTAAATCTGCCTTTATAAACTTATGCTTACTATCTGTTGATTTTACCAATTGATTCTCTTGAATATCCTCTTGTTGTATTCCCAATTCTCTTAAACGTGCATACTTAAGGTTCACATCATAATAGTCATTAATATTATCAAGACCCACAACTTCATCACCACGTTCAAGAAGTTTTTTTGCCAAATGGAAACCAATAAATCCTGCTGTACCTGTTACTAAAACTTTCACTTATAAAACTCCATATTTTAACTTTTTTTAACATTATATCATAAAAAATGTTCTATTTTACTACTCCTGTTGTATCTATAACTGTTTTTTTAGATATTTTATCTGTTTCTATAGAAATAAACTCTTTATGCTTTACCAAAACCACCACCACATCAGCAACGTCTAAAGCATTATCTAAAGTGCTAAACTCTACATTTTTTCGATTTTTAAGAACTTCAGGAAGTTTTTGAATATTAGGTTCAACAGCTAAAATAGTAAAGTTAGTATTATCAGACAACATTTTAGTAATTTCTAATGCAGGAGACTCTCTAAGGTCATCTATATCTGGTTTAAAGGCTAAACCTAAACAGGCTATTTTAGGATTTTCTATATCTATTACTGCCTCTTTTACTTTTGAAATTATAAAAAGAGGTTTACCATCGTTAATCTCTCTTGCTGTTTTCATAAGGTGAGCATCGTTAGGAAAGGCATTAACTATAAACCATGGGTCAACTGCTATACAGTGTCCACCTACTCCACAAGCAGGTTGTAAAATATTGACTCTTGGGTGTCTGTTTGCTAAAGAGATAAGCTCCCATACATCTATGCCCATCTTATCACATAGAATAGAGAGTTCATTAGCAAAGGCGATACTCACATCTCTTGAGGCATTTTCTGTTAACTTACTCATCTCAGCTGTTCGAGAGTTTGTTGCTATACAATCACCTTTGACAAAAATTTTATAAAGCTCTGTTGCAACTTCTGTACATTTTGGGGTCATTCCTCCAATAATACGGTCATTTTCCACAAGTTCACGTATAACATGACCAGGCAAAACACGTTCAGGACAGTGTGCAATACGTATATCAGACTCCTCACCTACTTGTTGAGGAAAGCTTAGGTCAGGTCGCTCTTCTGCCAACCATTGTGCCATTTTTTCAGTAGCACCTACAGGCGAGGTTGATTCCAAAATAACCAAGTTTCCTTTCTCTAAAACAGTTGCCAATGACCTTGTTGCTGATTCAATATAATCAAGGTTTGGTTCATGGTCATCACCTTTAAAAGGTGTAGGAACAGCCATAATAAATACATCTGCTTTTTGGGGTGCTGTGGTTGCTCTTAAATACCCCTCTTTAACTGTTTCTTGAACCAAAATATCCAACTCAGGTTCAACTATATGTATCTCACCTCGATTGATTGTATCCACTGCTTTTTGATTGATATCAACCCCAACAACACGAACTTTTCTTGATGCCAATACTGCAGCTGTTGGTAAACCTATGTAACCTAACCCTATCATACATACTCTATTGAACTCCATTAATTTACTCCTTTGATAAAATCAACTATTCTTTCAGAAGCTTTACCATCACCATAGGGGTTATGTGCTTTACTCATCTTCTCATAGGCTTCATCATTATCTAAGAGCCTTTGAGCCTCTTTTATAATCACTTGCTTATCGGTTCCTACTAACTTAACTGTTCCAGCCTCTAATGCTTCTGGTCGTTCTGTTGTATCTCGCATAACCAGTACAGGTTTTCCCAAACTTGGAGCCTCTTCTTGTACACCACCACTATCGGTTATAATAAAATAAGATTGGCTCATCAAGTAGATAAATTGCTCATATTGAAGAGGGTCTATTAAATTGACATTGGACACATCCGATAAAATCTCTTTAACTGGCTTTTGAACATTTGGATTTAAATGTACAGGATAGACAATATCTATATCTGGATTGTTCAAAGCAAGAGTTTTTAACGCCTCACATATATTTATAAACCCTTGTCCAAAGTTCTCTCTTCTGTGTCCTGTTACTAAAACTATTTTTCTATTCTCATCCATTTGATACTGACTATTAATAGTTACAATAATTTTTTCTTTTAATGCTTTACTGTTTTCTATTTTATCCAGTGCTAAAAAAAGTGCATCTATCACCGTGTTACCCGTAACGATAATATCTTCTCTATTTTTATTTTCTCGAAGTAAGTTATCTTGACTATTACTAGTTGGTGCAAAATGATAGGTACTTAGAACACCTGTAATTTGTCTGTTTGCCTCTTCTGGCCAAGGACTATAAATATCATGCGTTCTAAGACCTGCTTCTACATGACCTACTTTTATCTTTTGATAAAAAGCTGCCATAGAAGTAGCAGATGTTGTCGTGGTATCACCATGAACCAACACAATATCAGGTTGAAAATCAATTAATACATCTTTCATACCCAAAAGTACATTGGCTGTTATATCGTATAAGTCCTGCCCTGCTTTCATAAGGTTCAAATCATAATCTGGATCTATGTCAAAGATTTCAAGTACTTGGTCTAACATCTCTCTATGTTGTGCTGTCACACATACTTTTAGTTCAAGAAGCTCTTCTGCTTCTAATGCTTTTACCAATGGTGCCATTTTAATGGCCTCTGGTCTTGTACCAAATACAAGCAAAACTTTTTTCACAATAATATTCTCTTTTCTATGATTTATTAAACTATATACCCATTTGGGTTTTGACGCTGCCATCGCCATGTATCTTCACACATCTCGTCTATACCTCTTGTAGCTTCCCACTCCAAAACCTTTTTAGCATAAGAGGGGTCAGCAAAACAAGTTGCTATATCACCTGCTCTTCGTTCTGCTATTTTATATGAAACTTTTTTTCCAGATGCTTTTTTAAAAGCCTCTACCATTTCTAAAACAGAATAACCATTCCCCGTTCCAAGATTAATGGTCATTGGTGCCTTAAAGTTTTTAATTTTATTTAAAGCATTCACATGCCCTTGTGCCAAGTCTACAACATGAATATAGTCTCGAACTCCCGTTCCATCAACAGTATCATAATCGTTTCCAAATACAGAAAGATACTCTCTTTTACCTACAGCTGTTTGAGAAATAAATGGCATCAAGTTATTAGGTAAACCATTTGGGTCTTCACCTATAGTTCCTGATGCATGAGCTCCTACTGGGTTAAAGTAGCGAAGCAAAACTATTTTCCACTCGCTATCTGAAACATAGACATCACGTAGTATCTCTTCAACCATGAGCTTAGAACGTCCATATGGATTAGTAGCAGAGAGAGGAAAGTTCTCTAAAATAGGTGTAGTATGAGGGTCTCCATAGACGGTAGCAGAAGAGGAGAATATAATAGATTTACAGTTATATTCTGACATCACTTCACATAACACAACTGAACCATTGACATTGTTATCATAATACCTAAGAGGTTGTTCTACTGACTCACCTACAGCTTTAAGCCCTGCAAAATGAATAACAGCATCTATTTTATGAGTAGAAAAAACTTTACGCAAATCTTCCCTAGACCTAATGTCACCCTCTACTACTAAAATCTCTTTACCTACAATGGCTTCTACTCTACGTATACTCTCTTTTGATGCATTGGAAAAATTGTCAAAGATAACAACTTCATATCCTGCTTCTATCAATAATACTGTTGTATGGGAGCCTATATATCCAGCTCCTCCTGTTACTAAAACCCTCATCTATTAACTATCAGAATTAAAAATATCTCTAGTATACACTTTCTCTTCAACATCTTTAATATCAGTAGAGAGTCTATTTGCAACAATCACATCAGATACTTTTTTAAACTCCTCTAAATCATTGATTATTCTTGAATTAAAAAATGCATCATCATCGCAAGCTGGTTCATAAATAACTACCTCAATACCTTTTGCTTTAATACGCTTCATAATACCTTGAATGGCTGATGCTCTAAAATTGTCTGAACCACTTTTCATCACCAATCTATAAATACCAACGATTTTTGGATTTCTAGCCAAAATAGAATCTGCTATAAAATCTTTTCTCATACTGTTGGCTTCAACAATTGCTCCAATAATAGCATTAGGAACATTTTTATAATTGGCTCTTAACTGCTTGGTATCTTTCGGCAAACAATACCCTCCATAACCAAATGATGGATTGTTATAGTGCGTTCCTACTCTAGGGTCAAGACCTACCCCTTCAATAATTTGTCTGCTGTTTAAATTATGTGTTTCAGCATAAGAGTCCAACTCGTTAAAGTATGCCACACGCATAGCAAGATAAGTATTTGAAAACAATTTAATCGCTTCTGCTTCAGTTGACTCTGTAAATAAAATATCTATATTCTCTTTAATTGCTCCACCTGCTAAAAGGTTGGCAAAAGTAGTAGCACGTTCTGAAATTTCTCCTACTATAATTCGTGAAGGGTAAAGATTATCATAGAGTGCTTTCCCCTCTCTTAAAAACTCTGGAGAAAAAATAATATTGTTACTATTATACTTTTCTCGTACACTCTTAACAAACCCAACTGGTACAGTTGATTTTATAACCATAGGTAAATCAGGATTAAATGCAATAACATCTCTAATCACCATCTCAACCAAAGAGGTATTAAAATAGTTGGTTTCAGGGTCATAGTCTGTAGGTGTGGCAATAATTACAAAGTCTGCATCTCTATATGCCTCTTCTTTATCCAGTGTTGCTTTAAAATCCAAATCTTTGTTTTTTAAATAATCTTCAATCTCAACATCTTCAATGGGAGACTCTTTTCTGTTAAGCATCTCTACTTTTTCTGGTATAACATCCAGTGCAACTACTTTATTATTTTGTGCCAATAAAACACCGTTTGATAAACCTACATAACCTGTACCAGCTATAGCTATTTTTAATTTTTTCATATGTACATTAATTCCTTAATTTTAATTAAATTATTATATCTAAGGTTTAATTAATATAAAACCCTAGATAGAACATTTTTTAATATTATATATTAAATTCCTAAATCGTAGATTTGAACCACACCAACAAACTCTTTTCCATCTACAACAAGAAGAGAGTTAACCTTTAAGTCTGTCATGAGTTTTTGAGCCATAGTTAGTTTTTCTTTTTTATCAATACTCTTTGGAGTTTTAGACATAAGTTCTTGAGCAGTTAATTTAAAAAACTTCTCTTCCAAACTCTCCATTGCTCGTCTTATATCTCCATCTGTAACAATACCAACGATACTTTCCCCATCCATAACCACTGCTAAACCTAAACGTGCTGTCGAAATAACTTGAATAAGCTCTTTTGTAAAGGTATCTCTACTTACTTTTGGTAAATCTTTTTTTCGCATAACATCTTCAACTCTAGTTAAAAGTCGTCGTCCAAGACTACCACCAGGATGAAACTGTGCAAAATCTGTATCTTGAAAATCTCTCTGTTTCATTAAGGCAATAGCCAATGCATCACCCATAACCAGTGTTGCCGTTGTTGAAGAGGTAGGTGCTAATTGCAAAGGACAAGCTTCTTTTTCTACCGATACATTAAGATGATAAGTTGCATTCTTAGCCAAAGTTGAGTTTTTATTTCCACTCATGGCAACGGTTATATTTTTTTGTTCTTTCAAAAATGGAATAAGCCTTAACACCTCATCAGTCTCACCCGAATTAGAAATAAGTAAAACCATATCATCTTTTTCTATCATACCCAAATCACCATGATAAGCCTCTCCTGGGTGCAAAAAGAAAGAGGGTGTTCCTGTACTAGCCATGGTCGCAGCTATCTTTTTACCTATAATACCTGACTTCCCCATACCCGAAATAATCAGTTTCCCGTGACAGTTCAAAATATCTTTTACAGCCTTTTCAAAATCTTCTGTTAAATTATTTGACAAATCGGCAATGGCTTTTGCTTCTATAGTAAAAACTTCTTGGGCTATATTTTTTATACTCACAACACTACACCTTATGGTCAAATTCTGGTACTATCTCTTTTAAAACTCTCAATTCGTTCTTATTTTTCAAACGTTCTATTTGAGCTAAAAGTATAGCATAATCAACAGGAGGATTTTTGGAAACCATAATAGAGTCATACTCTGTCTTTAAATCTGCATCATCTATGAGTAACTCTTCATAAAGCTTCTCTCCTGCTCGTAAACCTGTAAATTCTATCTCGATATCATCATGACCCGAAAGCTCTATCATTCTTTTTGCCAAATCTACTATCTTAATAGGTTCACCCATATCTAAAATAAAAAGCTCCCCACCTTTAGCAATAGAGGCTGCTTGTAAAACCAACTGACAAGCCTCTGGTATAAGCATAAAATAACGAGTAATATCAGGATGAGTTACCGTAATATTCTCTCCTCTTTCTATTTGAGCTTTAAACTTAGGAATCACTGAACCAGAAGAGCCTAAAACATTTCCAAAACGAACGGCTACTATCTCTGTATTTCTACTGGGCACGGCATGAGCATACAATTCACATACTCTTTTTGTTGTTCCCATTACATTTGTAGGTCGAACAGCTTTATCGGTTGAAACAAGTAAAAATTTCGAGACATCATGTGCAATAGCCAAATCAATGACATTCTTAGTTCCAAATATATTGTTTTTCACAGCTGACTCTATATTCTCTTCACATAAGGGAACATGTTTATAAGCTGCTGCATGGAGTACGACATCTGGTGAATAATTAATGAATACCTCTTCTAAAGCTTCTTTATTTGTGACACTTAACATAACAGAGAGAATATTTTTCCCCTCTAGCTCTTCACTTATCTGATAGAGATTAAACTCAGAATGGTCAAGTAAAATAATCTGTTTCGCACCAAAAAGTGCCACTTGACGAGAGAGTTCAGAACCTATACTTCCCCCTGCACCCGTTATCATGACCACTTTTCCTACTATATAATTTGCTATACTTATCATGTCCAAGTCTTTTGGTTTACGTGCCAATAAATCTTCTATGGAGATATCTGTAAAAGAGGGTTCTTCATCTTGAAACATTTGAACAGTTTTAATCTCTTTAATACCTAAGCCCTTAAGCTCTGTAAAAAGGTTGTCTAACGTCTCTCTATCCATCATCTCTGTAAGAATAACCGATTGAATGTTATATTTTTTAAGCACCTTAGCAATAGAAAGTCTATCGTATACTTTCAAATTTGAGAAGTAAGTACCTATTAACCCTCTCTCCTCTGAAATCAAAGCTTTTGGTAGATACGATATCTCTCCATTCATCGCAGATTTAATAACATGTGTGGCACGTTCATTCCCACCAAAAATTAATGTAGGAATCTGAACGGTATCACTATTTGACTCCAAATATACACGTCTTGAAATACGTAAGAAACCTATAAAAAAGAG
>JALUMR010000127.1 GCA_027055805.1 Campylobacteraceae bacterium | reverse complement strand
CAAATTCACCTTTGTCATTCATACGAAGAAGAGGAGTTTTTAAACGGTCTGCCCCATACATAATTTTTGCATTAAAGTACCCTTTAATACAGTTAAGTCCACGGTTAACAGGTGCAGCAGGGTCACCTTTTACAGCGACAATTCGCCCCTCTTTCGTTGCTAGCATAATACCACAACCAGTACCACAGAATCTACATGCTGCTTTATCCCATCTCCAATCTTTTTGAGCCTCATTTGATGATGCTTCAAGATTTGATGGAACAGCGATTCCCACTGCAGATGCTGCTGTCGCTGCTGCTGCACTTTTTAGAAAATCTCTTCTATTCAAAGCCATACTATTTCCTCCTAAATTTTATACAATTTGTCATTATTAAATATTTATTAAAAAATAAAACTAATTATTATATAATAATTTTATTTAAATTACAAATATTTATCATAACTTAATGTTAATATTAGCATATATTCTACTAATGAATAATTGATATATATCAAGTAATAAATCATTATTTTTGTATCAAGCCTTTCCTCTTTAACATAAAAAAATAATTATAAATAAATAATATTATAATCTATTGCTCTTGAGCCAAATCAAGCTCTCTTTAATAGTTTTTAAATAAAATGAAAAAAATTAAAACAATGGATTAAATAGAATGAATTACCCAACTTTTTTTAACAATGTACCAAGTATAACGATTCAAGACCCTCTCTCTGATTTTTTAGGGACTTTTGAAAATGGAAAGATAGAGTTTTCTTACCTTGATGTAGTCAAATCAGCTGGACACTCATGTCCTACAGTTGCTGGTGCTTATATTACAACGCTTAAAGGCTTAGAGGCTTTATACGGTAATGAGATACCAACCAGAGGAAATATTGCAGTATCTATTAAAAATGATATGCAAGAGGGAGTAACTGGAGTTATAAGTAATGTTATTACTCAAATAACTGGTGCTACAGAACTTAGTGGGTTTAAAGGTCTCAATGGTAAATTTGCAAGAAATAATCTTATGAATTTTAATGCAAATATAAACGGTGACATAGAGTTTAAACGCTTAGACAATAATAAAAGTGTAACGGTTAGCTATGACCACAGCTCTGTTCCAGGAAACCCAAAGATGCAAGAGCTTATGGGGAAACTGATGCAAGGAGTAGCCACTCCCGAAGAGAAAAAAGAGTTTGGTGAGCTTTGGCAAAATCGTGTTGAGGCTATATTTGATAATATAGATAAGGTTATTACAGTTTCGTAGGGTGTAGTCCCCGACTACACCATCAAAATCAAAATTTAATCTTTTTATAATAAATCTCAATTATTATAACACGGTGTTGTGAGGCACAACACCCTACAAAAATAGGACATATCCCCATGCAAACCCCCTACTGGCTCCTAGAAGAACAACTCCTAGAACAAAACCTTAAAACCCTAACCCATATAAAAGAGCAAACAGGAGTTAAAATACTTCTTGCTCTAAAAGGCTACGCCTTATGGCAAAGCTTTCCTATGGTTTCAAAATACCTAGACGGTTGTTGTGCTTCGGGCTTACATGAAGCCAAACTTTCAGATGAGAAGTTTAAAAAAGAGTTACATACCTATAGCCCTGCTTTTAAAGAAGAGGATATAGAGGAGATAGCCAAAATATCTCATCATTTGGTCTTTAACTCTCCTTCTCAACTGGAACGTTTTGGAGCCTTAGCTAGGTCATATAACCCTACACTTTCTCTTGGTCTTCGTGTCAATCCTGAGTATTCAGAATCTCCCGTAGAACTCTACAATCCTTGTGGAGTCTATTCGCGTTTGGGAACAACCATTGAAAATTTTGAAATATTACTTAAAAGTGAAATTTTAAAAGATATTGATGGTCTTCATTTTCATGCCCTTTGTGAACAAGACAGCTCTGCCCTTGAAAATGTTTTAAAAGCCTTTGAAGAGAAATTTGGAGTCTATTTAAACGCAATGAAATGGGTAAACTTTGGTGGTGGGCATCACATTAC
>JALUMR010000126.1 GCA_027055805.1 Campylobacteraceae bacterium | reverse complement strand
TGGTGACCCTTCATGGATTCGAACCATGGGCCCACTCCTTAAAAGGGAGTTGCTCTACCAACTGAGCTAAAAGGTCACATTTTTAACTTACCTTTGCGATAAGTGGACGGAATTATAGCCTATGATAAATTATATGTCAAGAGTTTTTTGATAAATTACAAATTATTTTTAAAAAGAGCTATGGCTGTATCAGTTGCTTGTTCTTGAATAGCCTCTCTATCTCCTACAAAAAGATGATGTTCTACTATTAGCTTATTTTTTATATAGACTCCCAAATAGACTGTTCCAACTGGTTTTTCATCTGTTCCACCTGTGGGTCCTGCTATTCCACTAACGGCTATGCTATGGTCTGCATTTGCCATTTTTTTAATACCTTTAATCATCTCTTTTACACATTCTGCACTAACAGCACCATGTTTTATGAGTGTCTCTTCTTTTACTCCTAACCACGATGATTTAATTTCATTGGCATAACTAATAACAGAACCATTCAATACAGATGATGCTCCTGATATGGCTGTAAAAGCTGAAGCGATGCGTCCACCTGTGCAAGACTCGGCAAAGGTTATGGTTTCATTTTTCTTTTTTAAAGTTTCTATTATATACATTGTGTTTTGTGTCGTATTATTTTTCATGCTATTATTATACACAAAACAACTTTTAGATATAATCACGCCAATTAATATATTAAGGTATATATCTATGGAATTTAAAGATACACTTCTACTACCAAAAACAAAATTTCCTATGCGTGGAAATCTCCCAAATAACGAACCAAAACGATACCAAGCATGGTATGATGCTAATATGTACGAGCAGATGAAAACGAAGCGTGAAGGTGCTGAAATGTTTACCTTGCACGATGGACCTCCTTATGCTAATGGTGATATTCATATTGGTCATGCTTTGAATAAAACACTTAAAGACATTATTTTAAAATACAACTATTTTCAGGGTAAATCGGTACGTATGACTCCAGGTTGGGACTGTCATGGGCTTCCTATTGAACAAAAAGTTGAGGATAAAATGGGAACGGCTAAAAAAGAGACTCTCTCTATCTCTAAATTTCGTGAAATTTGTCGTATTACAGCTCAAAAGGCTGTTGATGGTCAAAGAAAAGGATTTAAACAACTAGGCATCATGGCTGACTGGGAAAACCCTTACATTACTATGGATTTTAAGTTTGAAGCCAATATCTATAGAACCCTTTGTGAAGTGGCAAAAAAAGGTCTGCTTGTAGAGCGTCATAAACCTATCTTTTGGTCATGGGCTGCTCGTACTGCTTTGGCTGATGCAGAGGTAGAGTATGAGGACAAAGAAGACTATACTATGTATGTAAACTTTGAGCTTTCAGATATGGCTAAAGAGAAACTTGGTATTGAGGGTGATGCAGGTGTCGTTATCTGGACAACTACACCTTGGACACTTCCTGCAAATACAGGTATTTCTTTAAATCCTGAAGAGATGTATGTGCTCGGAGAGCATGGGCATATCGTAGCCCAAGCTCGTTACGATGCTATGATAGAAGAGGGTGTTGTAGCAGGTCATTCAAGTAGAAAAATATCGGCTAAAGAGCTTGATGGACTTTTAGCAATTAACCCTTTAAATGGTAGAAGCTCTAAGATTGTTCTAGGAGACCACGTTCTTATGGATGGTGGTACAGGTTGTGTTCATACAGCTCCAGGGCATGGTGAAGATGACTACAAAGTAGGGCTTAAAAATGGACTAGAAGTTGTAATGCCTGTTGATGAACGTGGATGTTATGATGAGTCAGTAGTAGGGCTTAACCTGCTTCCAAATGCCGAAGAGTTTGTGGGAATGCATATCTTTAAAGCCAATGAGAAGATTTTAGAGCTTCTTGGTGATTCACTTCTTAAAGTAGGGAAATTTACGCATTCATACCCACACTGTTGGAGAACTAAAAAACCTCTTATCTATAGAGCAACGAACCAATGGTTTATCTCTGTAGATGATAAGCCAGAGGGTTCAGATGAG
>JALUMR010000125.1 GCA_027055805.1 Campylobacteraceae bacterium | reverse complement strand
CCTACACCCAATATTAATATTTTTGATTGTTGTAGCTTTTCAAAATCCTCTTCTCCAAAGAGGAGTCTACAGCGTTGGAATCTATCATTCATTGTATTATGCCTTTTGTAACTTTGGAGGAATGGTATAGTTTTTTGGATTAAAATTAGCTATCATGATGATAAAATTAAATAGTAAAGAATGTATAACCTTGTTCAACCTTTCTTTTATAAGAGTTTTGATATTATCACGTTTTAAATAATATATAAATAACATATAGGAACAGAATATGAGTAAAATAGCCATCATGGGTGCAATGCCTGAAGAGATTGAGCCACTGTTAAAAAAAGTAGAAAATGTAAAAAAAATTGAATATGCAAATAATAGTTATTATGAAGCGACTTATAAAGGTAAAGAGTTGGTTATTGCTTACTCTAAAATCGGTAAAGTTTTCTCTTCGCTAACAGCCTCTACACTTATAGAGAAGTTTGGTTGTCAAAAACTTCTTTTTTCTGGTGTGGCTGGGGCAATTAACCCTAAGCTTCATATTGGTGATTTGATTATTGCCGATAAGTTATGTCAGCATGACTTAGATATTACAATATTTGGTCATGATTTTGGTTATGTTCCTGAGGGTGCGAAATTTGTTGAAACAGATAAAGCCTTACGTGAAGTTGCAAAAGAGGTAGCACAGAAGAGTGACTTATCTTTAATTGAGGGAACCATTGCTACAGGTGACCAATTTGTAGCTTCTAATGAGAGAAAAGAGTTTATAAGTAAAAACTTTCAAGCTGATGCCATTGAGATGGAAGGGGCAAGTGTAGCCGTTGTTTGTGATGCTTTAAATGTTCCATTCTTTATACTCCGTGCCATCTCTGATACTGCAAATGATGACGCTGGAATAGATTTTGATGAGTTTATGGTAGGCTCTGCAATTATCTCTGCAAATTTTATTTTAGATATGGTAGAGCAGATAAATTAATGGGTAGGGTGCTGTTTTCTAACGCACCAATAAGGAATTAAATTGAGTAGAAAAATAGAACCCCAATTAAATATTTCAAAAAAGCTTTTACGCGTTGCAGGAAAAACAAATGCAACGTTTAAGCTTATAGGTGAGGGTGACAGAGTATTGGTTGGTTTGAGTGGTGGGAAAGACTCTCTAGCACTCATACATATCATGAAACATATACAGCGTCATGCACCTTTTAAATTTGAGTTTGAGGCTTGTACCATAAACTATGGTATGCCAGGGGAACACTATAGTGACCTTATTGAGCATTGTAAAAAATATGAGATAAAACATACAGTTTATGAAACCAATATCTATGAAATCTCAAATAATGCCATTCGTGAGAACTCATCTTTTTGTTCTTATTTTTCACGTATGCGACGTGGAGCTTTATATACTTTTGCAGAGGAACACGGTTTTAATAAAGTTGCTTTAGGTCATCATTTTGATGACACTGTAGAGAGCTTTTTTATGAATATGTTTTACAATGGAAGCATGAGAGCCATGGCTCCTATTTATAAAACAGCTAGAGGTTTTCATCTTATTCGTCCACTTATAGAAGCACGTGAAAAACAGTTAAGAGCCTTTGCAGATGATAATAATTTGCAACCTATAGGGGACGAAGCTTGTCCTGCCATGCTTAAAGATGTAAAAATGCCTTATGCAAGAGCCAATACAAAAATATGGTTAGCAGATTTAGAGAAAGAAAACTCGAAGGTCTTTAAGATGATACGTGCATCATTTAAACATATACACGATGAGACTTTTTTAGACCCTACCCGTTGGGATAGGGATGATTTAACTATTTAGATAAAATTTGTTTATCAAAAAGAAATGGACGTACATCAATCGAGAAGTGTTCAGCAAATTTTTTAATAAACATATCCACTTCACCTTTTGGACCTATCCACTCTGGAAGGTGTGAGTGAGCATAATTTTTCTCAATTTGGGTAAACCCTTTGTATGATTGAAGGGCATTTCTCAGTAGTTCAATAAAGTTTGCTTTTTCTTGACGACTCATGATTTATTCCTTATTAATTTTATTTGTATAATAGAATATAGCTTATATAAACTTAAACTTAATAATATAATTTAAAAATTTATTTTATATTAAATAAAGATAAACAGATTAAAGTAGGGTTAGATTTATCCTCTGATATAATGTTGAAAATGATTAAATATTGCATAAACAGTGCAAAAAGTTTAAATTAAAAAGGAAAAAAATGTCAAAAGAAGAAGAGCCAAAGTTAAAAAAAATAGTTGATGCTGCTGATGGGTTAAGTTTAGGAATCTCTATGGTTGTTGCTATCCTTTTGGGTGTAGGGCTTGGACTACTTATGAAACATCTATTTGATACACCTTGGTTACTTTGGGTAGGTGTATTTTGGGGTGTGGCAGCAGCTATACTTAATGTTTATAAAGCTTATGCAAAACAGAAAAAATCGTTAGATGAGTTGGCTGATGACCCACGCTATCGACATAAAAAATATGATAATGAAGATGATGAGGATGATAAATATTAATGGGTAAAGCTATTATTACACTGATTATTGCCAATATAGGAGTCATACTCTTTTCTTATTTTTTGGGAGGGAGTTCAACTCTTCTTAATACACAGATAGGATTTATAACCTCCTCTTTAGTGATGTTGGGTTCTATGAAAAGTTATCACTCTATGGTGGAGGGTAGATTAAAGGTAGGAGCCATACCTGATGATGAACGTGACACTTTAGATAAGTTAGAAGACCCATATGATTTATATGATGATGAAAAAATAGAAGATGATAAAGAGAAGAGTCTACAAGAGGTAGTAAAAGAGGAGCGTGAAAATTTAAAGAAAAATCGTAGAAGTTTTTTCGAGACAACAAAAGATTCTAAAGCAGCATTCTCTTTTTATAGGTTAGGTGCTTATATTTTACTTATTTTAGGATTTTTTTATCTTAATAATAACAAAATATTAGAAATACCCTTTTATCTCATATCTCTTTTTATCCCTACTGTAGTGGTTGTAATTGTCTTAATGCGTAAAAAATAGTTAAAGGTTGATAGTCTAAGACTAAGGTTTTTTTACTATAATTATATATAGATAAATAATTTATAAGGTAGATTAATGGCAAAGAGTTTATATGAGACTTTAGGCGTAAGTGAGAGAGCCAGTGCAGATGAAATTAAAAAAGCATATCGTAAATTGGCTAGAAAGTATCATCCTGATGTAAACAAAGATGAGTCAGCTGTAGATAAATTTAAAGAGATAAATGCAGCGTATGAAGTACTTTCAGATAAGAAGAAAAAAGATGAGTACGATATGTATGGTGACCAGATGTTTGGTGGTCAAAACTTTCATGACTTTGCACAAAATCAAGGAAATGTTGATCTTGATGATTTACTTAGAAGTATCTTTGGTGGTGGAGGAGGCTTCGGTGGAGGTTTTGGTGGTGGACCACAATCTGCACCTGACTTAGACCAGCGAACCTCTATTATTGTTCCTTTTGATGTTTCTATTATTGGTGGTAAACATAATATTACAGTTGGTAATGAGAGTTTTGATATCAAAATTCCTGCTGGTATAAAAAGTGGTGAGACCCTTAGGGTACGAGGTAAAGGAAACCAAGGTATGGGGAAAAGAGGTGATTTACTTATAAAAGTAGAGGTTGCCAACTCTCCAATATTTGAACGAAAAGAGAGTGACTTATATATGAATATGGATGTCCCTCTAAAATCAGCACTTTTTGGTGGTAAGGTTGTTATTACGACATCTATTTATGAGCCTATAACATTAAAAGTTCCACAAAATACAAAAAATGGTCAAAAATTTAGAGTAAGAGGTAAAGGTGTAACTGATAGAAAAACAGCATTAACAGGTAACCTCTATCTTACAGCCAATATTGTATTGCCAAATGTGGATGAGATGGATGAAGAGTTAAAAACCCTGTTAAAAGAGAGACTTGAACCTTTAGATACAGAGGGAAGTGATGCATAGTTACGATGAACCTGTATATCTTATATCTGTTGTTGCCTCTATTTTAGACATTCATCCACAGACATTAAGACAGTATGAAAAAGAGGGACTTATAGAGCCTTCTCGTACACAGGGGCGTATGCGTCTTTATTCTCAAAGAGATATTGACAAGATTAAATTTGTATTGCAGTTAACCCGTAAAATGGGGATTAACCTAGCAGGTGTGGATGTGATTTTAAAACTTAAAAAGCAGATGGACATTATGAACGCTGAGATTTTAGAGTTAAGAGAAGAGCTAAGTAAAACAAATCGTAATGGCTCAGTACAACCCAGTAAAGCTGTTGTAACTACTAGCAATTACGATATTATTATTTTTGGAGATTAATCTCTACTCATTAGAGTTAATCTCTTTTTGATACTGTTATTATCTCTTTCTATCGTAAGCGTGATGGTCTCATTTGGGCTATAATTTATGATAATGCGTCGTAAATCTTCATGGTCTAAAACTTTTACACCATTGACTGCGTAAATTAAATCTCCAATTTGAAGTTCTGCTTTTTGTGCTGCAGAGTATGGTTCAATACCTGTAATAATAGCTCCTTGCTTATGTGTATAAAAAT
The DNA here is from genome assembly GCA_027055805.1 of Campylobacteraceae bacterium. GTDB lineage: Bacteria > Campylobacterota > Campylobacteria > Campylobacterales > Sulfurovaceae > UBA1140. Next base: position 3,584 of record JALUMR010000125.1, on the reverse strand, counting down.
GTTCAGTCTCTTTCGTGATACTTTCGATTCCTACACCCATAAATCCTCGATATACTTTTCCATCTTTTATAAGTTTTTGAACAATATTTCTCATCATATCTATGGGTATGGCAAAACCTATACCATTGTTACCCCCACTCTCAGAGAGTATGGCAGAGTTTATTCCTATAAGAGCTCCACGAGAATCAATCAATGCTCCACCCGAGTTCCCAGGGTTTATCGAAGCATCGGTTTGTATAAAGTTTTCATATTGATTAATACCTACATGATTTTTGTTGAGTGCAGAGATAATTCCTTGAGTCACAGTCTCTCCTACACCAAAAGGATTACCAATAGCAAAGACAACATCACCTAGTTGAATATCTTTGGCACGACTTAGTTTAATGGGTGTTAAATTTTGAGCATCTATTTTTATAACAGCTAAGTCACTTCCTTTGTCTGTACCGATTACCTTAGCAATATACTCTTTTTTAGAGTTATTCATGGTAATGGTTATCTCATCAGCTCCCTTAAGTACATGATTGTTAGTAACGATGTATCCATCTTTTGAGATAATAACTCCAGAACCTAAAGAGAGAGCTTTTTTTCTTTGTGATTTATCAAGTAATGCACCTCTTTGTTCAAAATACTGCCCTGTATAGGGGTCAAAAAAGAGACGACTTGGACCTCGTCTATTTTTCATTATGGTACTTGTTGAAATATTAACTACAGCATTCATAGACTCTTTGAGTATACTATTAAAGGACAAAATCTCATTTTGACCATTGGGCAGTTTATGTTTCGGGTTAGTGGGTGCATTTTCAAATGTAATTTCTCCTGAAAATAGAGAAACACTCAATAGGGTTGAGAGTAAAAGAGTCTTTGTCATGTAGCCTTCCTTTATAGTTATTGTGAAAGTGTTATTATAAAGTTTGTCAGGAAATAGGAGGAGTATAAGAGGGTATAGGTATATACTTTATAATAACTAAGTACACTAAGAGTTAAGGAGGATATCTTAATGCACATCTTTCATGTTTGTATTATAAGATGTTTATATAAACCGATTGCTAATTGAATATTAACCTTTTATTAACATGGTAAAAAACTAATTTAAACTGTATCTTTTTAGAGCATTTTCTAAATCATCAGGGGTATCTATACCAAAACTTTTAGAGTTGACTTCAACCATAGATATTTTATAGCCATGATATAAAGCTCGAAGTTGTTCGAGTTTTTCTATATCTTCTAAAGGAGCAGGGGTGAGTTTACAAAAGGTCTCTAAAGATTTTTTCGTAAAACCATAAATACCTAAATGCCCTTTATATTCATTGAAATGGTGGTCACGAGGGTAAGGGATTTTAGCTCGTGAAAAGTAGAGGGCTAAGTTATCATCTGTCGTAACCAGTTTTACTATATTGGGGTCATCTGCTTCTGGATTATTCATTATCTTATAACAAGAGTTCATCATGATTTTTTCATTATCTCTATTTTTAGTAGTTAAGTCGAAAACTGCTTTAACAACTTCTTTTTCTATAAATGGTTCATCTCCTTGTACATTAATGATAACTTCATCATCATTTAAATTGAGCTTTTCTGAAGCTTCAAAGATTCTATCTGTACCTGAGTTATGTTCAGAAGAGGTCATAATAGCTAGAATATTATGCTTCTTTGCAATCTTAAGAACCTCCTCTGAATCAGTTGCAATAGCAACTCTATCTATACTCTCAACAGCTTTTGCTGTTCTTATAACCATAGGCAACCCCCCTATGTCGGCTAAAACTTTATTTGGAAAACGACTTGAACCTATACGTGCAGGGATAATTATCATAATAAGCCTCTTTTACTATTTGGATAAAAGGATTTTATCATATTTTTTTAAAAGAAGTATAAGTTGAAATGTTTTATAATTATTTTGATTAGATAAATATCAAGTAATTTATCAATAAAATTTATGATTAAGTTGACTTATTAATAAAACTTATGTATAATAATTTATTAAACAAATTTCAAAGGACTTATTTATGAAAAAAATTATCTTACTCTCAGCAATGGCATCATCAATGTTATTGGCAACAAATGGTGACAATCTTATTGGTGTTGGTACCAAATCACGAGGTATGGGTGGTGCAGGTATTGCAGTAAGCCATTGTGCTGAATCAACTCTAAGTAACCCAGCACTTATTACTTGTACAAAAGGAACTTCTATCTCTTTTGGTGGTACGGTCTTTATGCCTGATATGTCTGCAAAAATGGGAGCTGCCGCTTCACATGATAGTGCGGCTGATATGAATATTATCCCTGGTGTTGCTATTTCACACAAACTAAATGAAAATTGGTATCTAGGTATTGGTATGTGGGGAACAGCTGGAATGGGTGTAGATTATCGTGATGCCAAACAGATACCTAACCAAGACTCAGGAAATATGCATATGGTAAGTAACTTACAGTTAATGCAGTTTGCTCCATCTGTTGCCTATAGTACTGGTACTTTTGGTGTGGCTGTAACACCTATTATTCAGTATGGTGCATTAGATATAAATTATCAAGGGTTTGATGGTAAAAACGTAGGCGATGGTGTTGCACAAGATTTAGGATTTGGTCTTAACTTGGGTAGTTATTACGATTTATCAAATGGTGTAACCTTAGGTGCTGTCTATAAATCAAAAATTGATATGGAATACAAAAACCAACTCTCAACAGCAACACAGCCTTTTGTAGACTTTGGTATTTTCCCTGCTGCAATGGATGACCATTTAGAACAACCAGCTGAGCTGGGTATTGGTATTGGATATGAAGTAGATAATCATACTCTTGCTTTTGATTATAAACAAATTAAATGGGGAGATGCAAAAGGCTATAAAGATTTTGGTTGGGAAAACCAAGATGTTTATGCTGTAGGGTATCAATATAAAGATGATAAATGGAGAATGAGATTAGGATATAACTATGCTAAACAGCCTATTGGTGAAAAACCTAGTGGACCTGCTGTAATCTCTGCTGGAAACTATGCACAAGCAGGGGGAAATGCACTTAACCTTTTCAATGTTCTAGGTTTCCCTGCTACTGCTGAGCAACACTATACTTTAGGTGGTGGTTATGAGTTTTCAGATAATTTCTATGTAGATTTAGCCTATGTTTATGCACCTAAAACAACAACAACCATGAAGAGTATTGTTGGACTAAATCCTGGGAATGGAGATATGTATACAGGAGATTCAAGTGTTGACCACTCTGAATCAAGTCTTTCATTCCAATTATCTTATAGATTCTTTTAATCAAAAAATCTTAAATTATCATAGGTCTCTCCTATGATAATTCTCTTTCTTAAACTTTTAAAATTCCTATTCTTTCACAATTAATCATGTTATAATCCCCCTTTACTTTTTAGGAGATTTATATGGAGATATTACTAATAGCCGTTGGTGTCTTAGTTGGTACACTCTCAGGCTTTTTTGGTATAGGTGGAGGAATGATACTGGTTCCTATTCTTATGCTTCTAGGAATTGATATTAAGACAGCTATTGGAATTTCGATAGTACAGATGGTCTTCTCTTCATTTTATGGCTCATATCTTAACCATAAAAAAGGTTCACTGGTTATGGGTG
>JALUMR010000124.1 GCA_027055805.1 Campylobacteraceae bacterium | reverse complement strand
AAAAGTTCACCTAAATCTGAAAACGCCATCTACATTACCGAAGCCAATTGGCCCTTAAGTGGTACAGCACCTTATGCTCCAACTTCTGAAAAAGAGTGTGTGAGTGAAGAGCTTTATACTCAATATATGTTAGAATATTTTGACATCGCTTTAAAAACAAATAAAATAGAAAAAATCTTTTGGCATCAACTCATCGCCCCTGGTTATGGATTGGTTGACAACAGAAATGGTACAATACGAAAAACAAAAGCCTTTTATGCTTTTCAAGAGATGATAACCCAATGACTAAAATATTAATAGAAGTCCCCACATGGCTAGGTGACTGTGTTATGACCACACCTGCCATAGAGAACATCATAAAGACCTACCCTGATGTCAAGCTAACTATTTTTGGCTCATTTGTCTCTACTGCTATTTTTAAAGAGCATCCAAATGTAGAAAAAATTGTTTTAGATGAGAGCAAAAAAGCCCCCTCGCGTTTAAAATGGATTTACAACACAGCAAAAGAACTTGGTGAATTTGATGTAACCCTTACTTTTAGACGTACTCTCTTTTCAAAACTCTTTATTTGGCTGACACAAGCCAAGACCAAAGGCTACTACAGACGTTACACAAAAGAGGTCATTCACCAAGCCATTCGCTACAATGACTTTATAAATAACACTTTTAAACTCAACACTACGGCACAAGATTTAAAAATCTGTTTTGAACCTTTTAAATATGAAAAGACAACACTTGGCATAAATCCTGGAGCCTCTTATGGTTCAGCTAAACGGTGGTATCCTGAAAAGTTTGCTAAAGTTGCTAAAGAGATGAGTGCTACCCATGACATAGTCATATTTGGAGGACCTACAGAAGTTGACATGGCTAAAGACATTGAATCTGAACTTCAAAAAGAAGATATAGCTTGTGAAAACATCGCAGGAAAGACAAGCATTAAAGAGCTTTGTCAAAAAATAGGAGGCTTAAACCTTTTTGTCACAGGTGACAGTGGACCTATGCACGTGGCTGCTGCTTTTAAAGTGCCAACGGTTGCTATTTTTGGACCAACCAAAGACAAAGAGACCTCACAATGGATGAACCCACAAGGGGTCATTGTTAAAAAAGAGATGGCGTGTTCACCTTGTATGAAACGTGTTTGTCCTCTTAAGCATCATGAGTGTATGAAATTATTAATGAGCAATGATGTTTTAAATAAAATAGAAGATATAATATAGCAAAAATCAAGGTCAACCATTGAAAAAACTATTTAAATACTTTTTACCCTATATGACAAACTACAAAAAAGAGTTTCTCTTTGCCATTTTAGGAATGATAGCTGTTGCCGTAGGAACAGCAGGGACAGCACAGATGCTCAAACCTATTTTAGATGACATCTTTATCAACAAAGACCAAACAATGTTAGCAACCATTCCTGTGATGCTTATTGGAATTTTTGCCTTAAAATCCATTGGTAAATTTATTCAAACCTATTTTACAGCCTATATTGGAGATGACATTGTCCGAAAGCTTCGAGATAAATTGGCTCTTCACCTTATGAATCAAGACATTGCATACCTTAACAAAATGCGTAGTGGTGAGCTTTTGAGTCGAATTACCAATGACCTTAACCGTGTGCAAAACGTAGTATCAACCTTGCTTCCTGCCATTATGATTAAGATTATGCTTATCTTTACACTTACAGGCTATGTTATCTATCAGAGTCCTACTTTGGCATTTTATTTCTTAGTCATTATGCCCTTAGCCCTCTTTCCTCTACAGATTTTAGCAAAGAAGATGAAAAAGTACTCCAAACGTTCACAAGAGAGTACCTCTAACCTTACAGCACGACTTACTGAAATTTTCAACAATATAGAAGTGATAAAATCGAACTCTTCACAAGCCTTTGAACATGAACGCTTTAAAGAAGAAAACTATCGTTTCTTTACCTATAGTATTAAACAAGTACGCATTAACGCACTAACTGGTCCTGCCCTTGAAATATTTGGCTCGGTTGCCATCTCTATTGCTATTTATGTAGGAGCAATGGAGGTAATTCGTGATGAGATTACCGTAGGAACATTTTTTGCTTTTATTACAGCTCTTTTTATGCTCTATGACCCAATCAAAGTCTTAGCCAACATTCACAACCAAATGCAAGATGCCATCGCAGCAACCGAAAGACTACAAGAGCTGTTTGATAACCAAGCAAACATAATATCAGGTCAAGAGAAGCTACAAAAAGTAGAAAAAGTAGAATTTAATGAGGTAGGCTTAAACTATGAAGATGAGATAGCTTTAGAAAATATCAATCTCAAAGCCTCCAAAGGAAAAGTCTATGCTTTAGTAGGTGACAGTGGTGCAGGAAAAAGTTCTTTTATTAATCTATTAGTACGTTTTTATGACCCAAGTTCTGGAGAGATTTTACTTAACAATAAGACATTAAAAAGTTATAATTTAGAGTCGCTTCACCATAAGATAGCACTGGTAACACAACGTATTTTCATCTTTCAAGACTCGGTTCTTGCCAATGTCTGTTACGGAATGGAAGCAAATAGACAAAAAGCAATAGAAGCCCTTAAAAAAGCACAAGCATGGGAGTTTGTGGAGAAGCTAGAACAAGGCATAGATACCCCTTTAGATGAGTTTGGAGTTAACCTTAGTGGAGGACAACGACAACGTATCGCTTTGGCACGTGCCATCTACAAAGAGCCTGAAATTTTGATTTTAGATGAAGCCACCTCGGCACTTGACAACAAGAGTGAAAAAGCGATTCAGATTGCCCTAGAGGGTCTAAAAGAGAGTATGATTACCTTTGTAGTTGCTCACCGTCTAAGTACCATTGAGAAAGCCGATACTATTTTACTCTTAGAAAAAGGTAAGATTATTGAGCGTGGAACCTATCAAGTGTTAATGGAGAACTCAACAGCCTTTCAAACCCTAGCAAACAAAACAAAAGAGAACTAATGGCACAAGCACTACATATTCAATTTCGTAAAAAACTAAGCAAAGTAACCCACCGTCTACTCTCTAAACTTTTTCCTACAAAAGTAGATGAGAAGAGTATTCCCAAAGAGGAGATTAAACGTATTTTAGTGGTGCGAATTAACTACCGAATAGGAAATATACTCTTCACTACACCTCTTCTTAATGCCTTGCAAAAAGAGTTTCCCAATGCAACCATAGATGTTATGATAGGTGCTACGTTCGTTACTCCTCTTATTGAAGCAATGCCTCAAATCAATAAGGTCTATAGCTTTCCACGTAAACTACTAAAGCAACCATTAAAAGTTTTAAAACTTAGAAAAGAGCTAAAAAACAACCATTATGATTTATTGGTTTCCCCAAGCCTACACTCCTCTAGTGATAGCTTTTTTACTCTCTTAACTCCTGCTACTTACAAACTTGGTTTTTATGCTCCTGATGTCTTCTCTCCTCTCACTCATGCTATCTCTTTTCCTAGCAATATCAGCCACGAAGCATTAAAACCTTTGGCGTTAATGTCTGCTTTTGGAAAAGCTCCACAAGAGTTTGATAACTTTATGAATCTACAAATTAGCCAACAAGAGAGAGAAGCAGTCAGTATAGACTACAGCAAACCTACCATTGGAATTTTCCGTGATGCAAGAAATGAAAAAAAGATTGAAGATGAGTGGTGGAGAGAGCTACTTCTTGAACTCAACAAGCTTAACCCAGAGCTTCAATTTATTGATATTCTTGACCCAAATAACCAAACTCCTCTACAAAAGAACATCGAAACACTTTCAGAGAAAAATTTACGAATCTTAGCTGTACGTATTGCTAAATTAGATGCATTTATCTGTGGAGACACAGGGCCTATGCACCTAGCTTCTGCTTCACTTACTCCAACCATTGCCCTTTTTAAGACCACCTCTCCTAGCCTTTATGGAACTTTAGGTAATAGAGATTTATCATTAGAGATGAGAGGAAAAGATATTAAAGAGATTGCCTTAGAGATTGATGAGCATCTTAAGAGAGTTCATCATCAATAATCTGACACATCGTATGTCCAAAGAGTATATGCATCTCCTGAATACGAGGGGTGTCATCTGAGGGAACAACCAAATTAACATCACAGGCATAGTTTAGTTTTCCTCCACCTTTACCTGAAAGACCTAAAGTCTCTGCTCCCATATCTTTTGCTAAAAGCAATGCAGAGAGTACATTTAAAGAGTTACCAGAGGTTGAAATACCTATAAGCAAGTCACCCTTGTTAACTAAAGCTTCTACTTGTCTGTCAAAGATTCTATCGTAACCATAATCATTGCCTATAGCTGTCAAAGCAGAAGTATCTGTAGTTAAAGCAATTGCTGCTAAACCTCTACGCTCTGTTTTGTAGCGACCTGTTAGCTCTGCTGCGATATGTTGTGCATCAGAAGCTGAACCACCATTTCCACAGAGTAAAATTTTATTTCCTCTTTTTAGTACATCTACAGCCATACGTGAGGCTTTTTCTAAATCTTCTTCCATACTTCCTATAACAGATTGTATGGTCTCTAAATGTCCTTGGAATTCTCTAGCAATAGTTGTTTTCATGACCATCCTTTATTCTTTCTATTGTTTTTGTAGTACTTTTACCTTCGACAAAATTAACAAGCCTTAACTCATCAGCTATATCTTGACCTACAACCTCTTTACCTTCGTAGTCTCCACCTTTGACCAAAATGTGAGGTTGTACAGCTTTTATCAGCTCATAGGGGGTATCATCATAAAATTTTACCACATAATCTACAGCTTCAAGTGAAGCTAAAATATATGCTCGGTCATTTTCAGTGTTGACTGGTCGAGTTGGACCTTTGAGACGTGATACACTCTCATCTGAATTAAGCCCTAAAATGAGAACATCACCATACGATTTTGCCTCTTCAAGATACTTCACATGTCCCACATGTAAAATGTCAAAACAGCCATTGGTAAAGACCACTTTTTTACCTCGTTTTTTTAACTCTTCACTAAGAAGCTCTATCTCTTCAAGTGTCTTAATATGTGAATCTGAGGTAGATTTATTGAGGCTTGACTCATACTCAATTATCTCATTAAGCGTGGCTGTTGCTGAACCTATTTTCCCAACCACCACACCAGCTGCAAGGTTTGAAAACTTTACAGCTTGGTCGATGTCATACCCACAAGCCAAAGAGAAACCAAGAGAAGCAATAACCGTATCACCTGCTCCTGTAACATCATAGACCTCTCGTGCTACCGTAGGGTGCGTTCGTAACGCATCATCATAAATAGCAATACCATCTTCACTAAGGGTAATAAGCCCTACAGACAACGAACATTCACTTTTAAGTTTTGTAATGGCTTCTAAAAGAGAAGCTTCATCTTTAATATTGACTTTTGAAGCTTCTATTGCTTCTTTTTTATTTGGTGTTAAAAGATAAGCTCCTGAGTATTTCGTATAATCTTCACCTTTAGGGTCAACCAAAACCTTTTTACCATGTTTGTTGGCAATGTCTATTAAAGCTCTTGTTAACTCATTTGTTAGTACACCCTTACCATAATCGGAAAGAAGCACCATGTCATAAGAGGTAATATTTTTCTTAAAATGCTCTACTATTTTAAGCTCTGACTCTTTAGAAATATCGTCTGTACTCTCTTTATCATAACGAACTACCTGTTGTTGTGACGCGATGATTCTACTTTTTTTAGAAGTATTCCTATTCTTTTGAACAATTAGAGCATCCCCACGAACATGAATATCACTCAATAGTATTTTAAGCTCATGAGCATTGGTATCATCACCAATAACACTTAAAACATCTACTTTTGCACCCAAAGCTTTAAGGTTATGAACTACATTTCCTGCTCCACCGAGTACAGCTGTCTCTTTCTCTATAGCGACTACTTGAACAGGTGCTTCAGGGGATATTCTTTCACACTTTCCCCAAAGGTAGTGGTCTATCATGAGGTCACCGATAACTAAAATATTTGGTTCTTTGTTTTTTAGTTCTATCACGTTTTTCCTTATTGGTACGATAGCAATCGCACCCTACATTTTTCAATATGCCAATTGTGAGCAGACACAGAGGTCGCCCCTACAGCTCCTCTTTATACATACGTTTAATCTCTGAAATATAATCTTTAATCCCCTCTTCTAGTTCCCATTCAGGCTCATATCCTAAAAACTCTTGTGACGTTGAAATATCAGCTTGGGTGTGCATTTGGTAACCTGTAAAAGGGTTAGGAAAGTATTCTGTCCCATAGTCAGTTCCCAACTCTTTTTGTAAAATGTCAGCTATATCTTGAAAACTTCTTGGCTTAGATGTCCCCACATTATAAACCCCTGATTTCTTAGCTTCACAAGCTTTAATATTGGCTTGAATAACATCTTTAATATAGACAAAATCTCTAACTATTTCATCACTCCCCTCAAAAAGTCTTGGTGCTTTTCCTGCTAAAATTTGATGTCCAAACTGAATAACAGTAGAAGATGTTTTGTCTTTAAAGAACTCCCTAGCTCCATAAACATTGAAATATTTTAACCCTACAATCTTCATAGATGGATTCTCTCTCATGTAACGGTAAGCAATCTGGTCCATGGCATACTTAGAGAAACCATAAGGATTTTCAGGATTCTCCTTTCCTACGGTTTGAGGTGAAGGCATGGAACCATAGGTTGCAGCAGATGAAGCGTAAACCAATACAGCACTATCTTTTTTAGCTTTTTCTAAAAAGTAATAAAAAGAGTTAACATTGGTCTGCATGATTATCTCTTGGTCATAAACTCTTGTATCGGAAATAGCAGCTTCATGAAAAATATAATCAAAGTTATAAGCATTCAATGCTGATAAATCTTTTTCAGAATTTAAATCGCCACAGATAATATCACCTGAAAAACCTATAAGATTTTTATAGTGTCCAAAACTTTGTAAGTTTCCATTGGAAAAAACTGCTTCACTTCTAAATTTGTCAAAAACAACTATATGTGATTGAGGGAACTGCTCTTGAAAATAAAATGCCAAATTAGAGCCAATAAATCCTGCTCCACCAGTAATGAGAATCGTTTTATTATTAAAGTTAATGTTGTTATATTTCATAACAAGATTATAGCTTTACTTTCCTATATATAGCGTTTAAAAGCTTTAAAATAAACTATTTACACGCTCTTTTGCTACTTTTACAATATGTTCATCTTCAGCCAAGTCTAACCACTTAAACTGCATACCACTTTGAATGGTACCATCTACGATATCACCAGAGTTTCTAAACTTTAAATCGAGCTTGGCTATCTCAAAACCACTCATGGTTTGAGTAAAGGAGCTTAAACGACTATTTTTCTTGTTGTTGGTAAACAAATAACACCAACTCTTTAACCCCAAACGCCCTACTCTTCCACGTAACTGATGAAGTGTTGCCAAGCCCAAACGTTCTGCACCTACGATGACTATAAGCGTTAAACGTGGCAAGGAGATACCTACTTCAACCACTGTTGTGGCTAAGAGTATGTCGCCTTTTTCTCGAAACTCTTCTAAAACCTTCTCTTTCTTTTTATCTTTTCCATGAGTAACATAGACATTGTCAAACTTCTTCTCCCAAAATCCACGACCCTCATCAAGTGATTGGTAAGGAATCTCTTTACTCTCTTCTACCAAAGGATAAATAATCAAAACTTGATGCTCTTGTGCTATTTCATCTCTTATATCTTCTAATAGTTCCGAAAAATTCCCTTTATCAATAACTCTTGTTGTGATGTCTTTCTCAAATGGCGTAGAAGTTATAAGGCTCACATCTATCAGCTCCGACTGCATCATCGCTTGGGTTCTAGGAATGGGCGTGGCTGAAAACTGTAGGTAATGGGGCTTCTTTTCACCCTTTGCCATCATGTTTTCTAGTAAAGCTCTCTGTTTGGTTCCAAAACGATGCTGTTCATCGACCATGACCAAAGGAACTTGGGGTAAATCTTCTTTAAAAAGTAGAGCATGAGTCCCTATAATAAAATCAGCCGTTGTGTAGTCACCTTCATTTTTACCCTGCATTACTAAAGCAATGTTCATCTCTTTTGGCAGATGTTTAAGAGCCTCTTCATAAAGCTGAATAGCGAGAAGTGATGTCGGAGCCATAAGCATACTTTTATAAGGTCGAGCCATCACAGCAGCAGCCAAAATCACCATGGTTTTTCCTGAACCAACATCACCAATAATTAGACGTTTTG
>JALUMR010000123.1 GCA_027055805.1 Campylobacteraceae bacterium | reverse complement strand
GTAATTGGGTAAGCAACAACAACATCAACATCAGCTTGTCTTAAAGCTTGAGATGCAGCGTAGTTACCATCCCAAACTTCTCTTTCATTTAAATCAAATTTTACTGCCATTACGCTTCCTCACTTTTTTTCGCTTTTTTCTTTTTTTCTGGCCATGCTGCTAATGACTCATCTAAGTCTGCATGTTCATTAAACATTAAAAGTGATTTAGGATTGGTAGGACATACTTCCACACAAACCTCACACCCTTTACAGTGGTCATAATCAATTCCTAACATCTGCTTATCTCTTGATAAGATAGATGAATCTGGACACCATACCCAACAGTTTTGACAATCAATACAGATGTCTCTGTTAAATACTGGTTTATTAACTCTCCATGAAGCAACTGATGCTGTATATGAGTTAAAATCAGAGTACAATCTCTCTTCTGCTTTTTTATTCGCTATACCTGTAGCATCTCCCTCAAATGAAGTAAGAACAGTACCTTGTGTTACTTCATCCCAACCTACTAATCCAGACCCAGCTCCAAGTTGAAGTTGACCTCTGTTATCGTTAGCACATAAATTTAAATCTTGTGATTCTACTGACATTCTCTACCCCTTCCTAATTAACTTCATTATATGCACGAGTAATTGCTTTCATATTTCCATCAATAATTTTTTGAGGAAATTTAGCCAAGACTCTTTTCATGCTCTCTAAGAAATAGTCTAACTCAAACATACCAGAAATCTTTACAAATGCTCCAAGCATTGGTGCATTTGGCATTGAACGTCCAATCTCATCAAGAGAAATCTGAACACAATCAGCAATAAATACTCTATCCTCTTTACCTTGAAGTGCAGGAATTCCAGCTATCAACTCCTCTTTAGAAAGGTGTGTCGTAATAATGTACTTTGTGGACTCTTTTTCATTCTCTTCAATACTATCAGTAAATGCCAATGCAGGGTCAATTACCAATACAAAGTCAGGGTTCATAAATTTTGCATGATTAAAAATTTGTTCATCTGAAATTCTGTTATAGGCTCTTAGAGCAGCCCCTCTTTTTGCAGAACCATAAAGTGCAAAGGCTTGAACCTCTTTACCAGTAGTTGCTACAACATCTCCTAAACCTTTAGCACCAGATACGGCACCCTGACCAGCACGGCTGTGCCATCTAATTTCTGTCATGACTTCTCCTATATTTTTTATCTGTAATGAAGTATTGTAATCTCACCTCTCTTAAAAGGTCTTCATACTTAGCAAAAAACTTTATAATCTTCTACGAGTGTATAGTTTCTATCCACTATTTATAATTTTCATCACTTTTTTGAATGAAATCGACTGCTTCGAGTACAGTTCCATAAATGATACCAGAGCATTTTTGTAACTTTTCAGCTGTTCCATACCCAGAAGTAACAGCTATACTGTTTACTTCTGCATTTTTAGCAGCTATCATATCCATGCAAGTGTCACCAATCATCCATGTATTATTTCTATCATGTTCTAACTTCATTAAAGCTTTTAATATGGGTTCTGCATGGGGTTTTGGGTACGTTACATGTTCACGCCCTATAAGAACATCAAAATATTTCATCAACTCCATATGTTCTAATAATATTTGTGAATATTCACCTGTTTTAGTCGTCACCACACCTAAAGTAGCAAAGTCACTCGCCAACTCAATTGCTTCTCTTGCTCCATCAAGTAAAATGGTCTTCTCACAAGAGATAACTCGATAATGCATCTTATAGGCATGAACATGCTCATCTACCTTAGAGGATTCAACCCCTAAAGTTAAAAACATATCTTCCAAAGTATGCCCAATTTCATTTTTTATAAGTTCATCAGAAGGAACTTCCCCTCCAAAAGTCTCAAATGCTACGCGAAAGCCATCTAAAATTGCCTCTGTTGAGTCAATCACTGTTCCATCTAAATCAAATAGTATTACTGGTTTCATTTTTCTCTTTTCTGATTTTTTAATTATAAAGTTGATAACAAAGGAGCTGAGCCTAAAAGCTTTTTAGTATACTCATGTTGAGGGTTCTCCATCACCTCATCTACCAAGCCCTGCTCTACTATACGCCCCTCTTTCATAACAGCTACTTCATCTGCAATGGTAGAAATAATCGACAAATCATGAGTAATAAATAGGTAAGAGACCCCTGACTCCTCTTGTAACTTTTTAAGCAGTGTCAAAACCTGCGAACGAACCGAAACATCCAGTGCAGAGGTAGGTTCATCACAAATAATAAGCTCAGGCTCCACAGCCAAAGCACGAGCAATACCAATACGCTGACGCTGTCCCCCAGAAAACTCATGAGGGTAACGCCAAGCATGTTCTGCTTCTAGGTCAACTTTTAGTAAAAGCTCTTCTATTCTTTTGTCTTGCGAGGCTTTATCTTGTGAACCAACCTTCAAACTTACCATACCCTCACGAATAATCTCACCAATCGTCATACGAGGGTTCAGAGCAGAAAAAGGGTCTTGAAAAACTATCTGTATCTTACGTCGATAAGGTTTCAACGCCCCCTCACTCAACGCTGCAAGGTTTTGACTATCAAAAGTGACTGTTCCCTCACTCACTTTAATCAAAGATAGTATCGCCTGACCAATAGTACTTTTACCCGACCCAGACTCACCCACCAATGCCAAAGTTTTTCCCCGAGGAATAGAGAGCGTCACCCCATCAACAGCTTTTACAAAACCAACCGTTCGTTGAAAGAACCCTTTTCTAATAGGAAAATGAACCTTTAAGTTCTCTACTTCAAGCAGTTTCTCCCCTACTTTTTTCTCTTTTTTGTTATGCAGTTGAGGCATGGCATCTTTTAAAAGAGCTTGGGTATAAGGGTGTTGTGGGTTAGAAAAAAACGTTTCACACTCAGCTGTTTCCAATATTTCACCATGACGCATCACAGCTACTCTGTCTGCCATTTCATAAACCACACCCATGTCATGAGTTATAAAAAGTATGGACAAGTTTCGCTCATCTCTAATCTTCTTTAAAAGTTTTAAAACCTGTGCTTGAATGGTCACGTCAAGTGCTGTGGTAGGTTCATCGGCTATTAACAAATCAGGTTCACAAGCCAATGCCATAGATATCATTACCCTCTGTTTTTGCCCACCTGAGAGCTGATGAGGATACCAATTGTATCGCTCCTCTGGGTCTTTTAAAGCCACCTCTTTAAAAAGCTCTATCACTTTTTGTTTAACAGCCTCCTTTTTAAGCCCCAAATGAATTTTTATTACCTCTGCTACCTGCTCACCAACCGTCATAACAGGGTTCAAAGCACTCATAGGCTCTTGAAATATCATCGCAATAGATTTCCCACGAATCTTCTGCATCTTATACTCAGGTAAAGCAAACAGCGACTGTTCTTTTAGTTTAATATCTCCTGATGTAACCGATATAGCATCAGGAAGCAGTCGCATAATCGCCAAAGAAGTCAGTGACTTCCCACTTCCACTTTCACCAACCAAAGCAAAAATTTCACCTTGTTTGATTTGAAAGCTAATAGATTTTAGTAGCTCTTCTTGGTTTACTTTTAGGCTTAGTTTTTTTACTTTTAGTATAGGCATTTTTCAATCCTTATTAGATTTGTATTACAATAATTATTTATACAGCAAGGTCGGGTTCTCCGTACCCCAACAAAAATTGTCATAGTACTATTAAATCAACTCTCATATAAATCTAAATACTCTTCAAATCTTCCAAACGATACAAAATTTATTTTAAAACTCTCATTATCTATTTTATCAATACGTAAAGCATCAATACCTATAAGTTTCAATTTATTATATGTTAGTAACTCTCCCTCATTAAGTCCTAATACATCTCTAAGTAACCATTTCCCTAACGCTTTATTTGGATTAGACATTAATGCTTTGCTATTATCTTGGCATACCTTAACATTAATAATCTCTCCATTAGGAAGTTTTAACTCAAAAGACTTATCTCTTTTGGGAAAAAAATTGGGTGAATACTTATGAACTTTCGCAGGTATGGGAATGTATATTTCATTAACATCACGTATTCTACCTGAAGCATTCCATTGATTTAGTCCACTTTTTTCAGATACTATTTTATTCTTCCCATATAGTGGCAAATATACTGTATCAACTATAGCATTTTTACCTTCCCATAACTTAGTATTTTCAACAAAACACTTTTGAATCTCTTCCAGTGGGTTTTCCAAAATTTGAACATCAAACTCTTCTAAAAACTGATTTGTATTAAATCTTTTTATAAGTGTGCTTTTTGAAAGATTGAATGAATACTCATGAAATCCATCGTTAAACCAAATAGAATTTTTCTTTCGATTGATATCTTTTAAATTTGATATATCTATATAGTCCATAGATTCTTCATATACAGAAAAGCTATTTTCTCCTCTTACGACACAATGATAATATGATTTATCAACACCTGATAATTTTTCTGCAAACTCTATTCTATTGTTTCGTAAATTAGAAATAGTACCTACAATATCATTATCATTTTGATTTTCATAAAGGTATCTATCCTTATTAAATTCAGCAATTTTTTGTAATGTTTTATCATTGTTTTGAAGAAATGTTTTTAGTCCAATTCCCACACCATCTTTAGAAGCATCTAAAGCAATATCACCTCTTGACAAATCATTCGCAGAAAAAGCATTACAAAAAATCTTTTCTGCTACTCTATAATATAAATATGGTACTTTTGAATCAGAAAAAAGATTAGAAAGACTACCTATTATGCGTAAGGAGTCAATATATTTTTCTTTAAATTCTCTATCTTGATTATTATAAAACATCTTTTATTCTCTTTGCTATCTCTTCAATTACTTTAACTGTAACTGAGTTTCCTGCTTGTTTATATTGATGAGATTGTGCCAAATCTTTTGGAAACTTAAAGCTTTTATCAAAACCTTGAAACGCAATACACTCATATGGAGTTAATTTTCTAATTCCTTTTTTATCTTTAATAATGGGTACATTATGTCCACCTGTTCCCATATTTGCAGTAAGAGTAGGACATACATTGTTTTTATTTTCTCTGACATAATGTCTTCGCCATTGATATATAGTTTCAGTACTTGTAATATCATTTTTAATTTTATCATAAAGTGGTTTACCCTTATAATAATATTTCTCATCCACATCTTCATTTAAAAAATTATGTATAGTTTGGATAGGCTCTAGTTTTTCAGGGAAAGTAAAATTATCAATATCATCTAAAAATGCAACAATATATATTCGTTCACGATTTTGAGGAACATCAAAATCTTTTGTATTTAAAACTTGATAAAATAAGTTATATCCAATATCTTTTAAAGTTTTTTTGACAATCTCAAAAGTTCTACCTTTATCATGCCCAACAAAACCTTTTACATTTTCAAGAAAAATAATCTTTGGCTTATGATATTTAGCAATTCTAGCCACATCAAAAAAGAGTGTTCCTCTTGTATCTTCAAATCCTTTTCTATGTCCAGCAACAGAAAAAGCTTGACATGGAAATCCTGCTAAAATAATATCATGAGGAGGTATTTCACTTTCTTGAATAGCTGTAATATCCCCAAATGGAATTTCATTATAATTTAAATAATATGTTTTTTGAGCATTTTTATCAATTTCAGAAGAAAAAACAAACTCTATTTCACTATTGAATATATTTTTGAAGCCACTACGAATTCCTCCAATACCTGCAAATAAATCAATAGCTCTAAGTACTTTGGTATTGTTCATTAAAGTTGTCAAAGGCTCTCTTTTTAAATAGTTTTCAGTATCAAATAATGTTGATGTACTCATTTTAAACCCTTGTATATTATTAATTTTACAAGAATAACAAAAAAAATATATAACTTATTGAAATATTTCAAATTGTCATACTTTTGATGATTTTAGTAAATAATTATATCTTATTTTTTGTTTTATTTAACTGCATTTCTTTATTTTAATCCTTTCTCAAAAACCCTTACCCATCACCCATTTCCAACACCACCCCTACCTCATCATAAACATAAACTTCATAAGCTTCATTTTGAGCCACAATCACATAACCAGCCATTCTGTCTGCGAGTTCATTTCCCTCTACTCCTGCATGACCTTTGACGTGTTTGACAATGACTCGCTCTTTTAGCTCCTCGTAGAGGGCATGAGCTTCTTGAATGATTTCAAGGTTTTTAATCTCTCCACCTTTTTTCTTCCATCCTTTGGCTTTCCAAGAGTATGCCCACTTTGTAATGCAGTCGATGCTGTATTTTGAATCACAACAGATAGTCACTTTTGAGCCTTTTCCCTCTTTCGTAATCAATAACGCTTTATGCAAAGCATTTAACTCTGCTGTGTTATTTGTGCCTAGCTCTTTGTATTGCCCATAGAGGAGAGTCGGTTTGCCTTCACCATTGTAAACAGCCAAGCCAGAACCTGACTTGCCAGGGTTGCCTTTACAGGCACCATCACAGTAGATAGTTATCTCTGCTCCCTCTTTTTGAACAGTATACGCTTCTTTAGGCTTTTCTTTTTGTATATCTGCTTTTTTTGCTTTATGATACTGAGCAAGAAGTTTGTAGTTACTTACTATCTGCTCTTGTATCTTTGGCTCAAAATCACCCCGTAAAAGTAAAAACAAATTTGCATCTGCTTGGCTTATCTCTTCTGTTACTACCAGTGCTTTTTGTGCCTCGTTTAAAGAGCCATTCTCTTCACCTAGTGCTATAAAATTTTTATCTATTTTCATTACGTATCATTCCTTGGGTCTAAAACTGTTTGAATTCTATCTGAAAAAAGGTTCGCTGCGAGTACCAACACAAACATAAAGACAAAAGCCGAAAACAATGACCACCAAACCATGGGTTCTCGTGCCATCTCTAGCCGTGCTTGGTTTATCATGTTTCCCCAAGAGTGCATGGTAGGGTCAACCCCTACTCCTACGTATGAGAGAACAGCTTCTGCCAGTACCAAACCTGAAAAATCTAAGACTATGGCTATGAGAATAATATGCATAAGGTTTGGGATAATATGACGACGAATAATGGTCATTTTACTTACCCCAAAAGCTTTGGCTGCTGTGACAAACTCTACTTGCGATATTTTCAATGTTTCAGCACGAAGCATTCTACAAAGTCCTGTCCAAGAGGTAATCCCCAATATCATAATAAGAAATAGCAAACGCAAGTCTGACCTCTCTAAAGTACTTTCAAACCATTGTGGGTTGTTGTCCATCATCACCTGCATGACCAAAACCCCAGCAGCAATAAGCAGTACCGAGGGAATGGAACTTAGCGTGGTGTAAAAGTATTGAATAACATCATCAACCCAACCACCAAACAGACCAGCACTCACCCCAAGCATAATGGCTATAGGTAAAACCACAAGTGTGGTGAGTATGCCTATGAGAACGCCTGTTCTTATGCTTTTTAAACTTTGATAAAAAACATCTCCCCCAACTTTGTCAGTACCTAAAACATGGTAGTCAAAGCTCATCATATAGAGCCATGAAAAAATGACAATAAGCAAAGTAAGTGTGAGGTAAGCACTGTTCCAGTGAATAATCTCTTGCCAACCTTTTCGTTTACGCCACCACATATGCAGAGCAATAAGCACAAAACTGATAGCCACCCCAACAGCCATAGCCGTAAGAGAACCTAGCAAAATACTGTTTTGTTTCACATACTTCAAAGGTAAATACTCCTGCTTGGTAACGCCATCGTCCCCCACCACAATAGACTTGGCATACTCATGCGTATCAAATGGTGCCGAGTAGGTTCGCTCCACATTAGAAATACGATGTTCAAACGCCATATCAAGCAGACTTACCATCGAAGAATTGTTCGCTTTATGAAAATGCACCGAATCTAAAAGGGTAAAGAATAAGTAAAATAGCAAAACAATAGCCGAACTCATAGCAATGGACGATTTAAAAATAGTATGCCACTGCTTTTTAACCTGTGGAGAGCGTGAGATTACTCTCCCCCAAGCAACTAAAGCAAATATTAAAAGCCAGACCATGAGGTCTGTCCATAAGAATGTTAATGTCATGTTTTATTCCTAATGTCTTTTAGTAGCTAAATGCTTACCAATATAACCTATATAAATTTTATTTTTATGTTCTAAAAAATAGATTCTATTTGCATTTGGTAAACTTTTTATATGATTGTCAAAATATACTTTTTCATCTTCAACAGTAAAATATCTCTGTTTTTTTAAAGCTTCATCTTGTTTTACACTTTGACTTT
>JALUMR010000122.1 GCA_027055805.1 Campylobacteraceae bacterium | reverse complement strand
GGGCTACTCTAGCCGTGCTGTATCAGACATTTTTCTACTTCGGTGGTGCGATGGGAACGCTCTTACCTGCTGTGGCTTGGGGTTATGGTGGGTATGATGGTGTGGCTTTGCTTTGTTTTGGGTTGGTGTTTGTGGGCGTGATGCCTTTTGGGGTTTATAATTTTTTAAAGGATAATAAAAATGACAGATAGTTATAGTGAAAAGTTTATCGTAAAAGAGCAAGACTGCATCTCAGAAATAAACAGTGAGTTACCCTCTGTTTTGGGTACTTACATCTTGGTCAAGTGGATGGAGACGGTTAGTGCAAGGCTTATCAATAAACAGATAGATACTCAAAAACAGATGACTATGGGAAAGAGGGTAGATATAGAACATAATGGTATGGCTAAATTGGGTGAAGAAGTAATAATAGAGGCTACTATAGTGGAGCAATCTAAAAGAGAAATTTTGTTTAACGTCGTAGCGATGCTTGGCGAAAAAGAGATAGCTAGGGCAACGCATACTAGAGTTGTGATTTCTAAAAAAGCTGTGGCTAAGATGATGGGAAAATAGAAACTAAAAAAGCAAGAGTTAAGCTAGTTCGTTGAACTTAGGTTTAAAAATAAATTTCATCTAAATCTAACTATCGTTTTGATATTATAATAATCTAAAAACGATAAAAGGCTATAAGATGTTTGTCAACCGTCAACAAGAGCTAACACTACTAGAAGATGAGTACATTAACAGTGACTTTAGATTTACGGTGATGTATGGACGACGACGAGTAGGCAAAACAACACTGCTTAAGGAGTATATCTCTTCTAAACCCTATATATATTTTTTAGTAACACTTGAAGCACTACCTACTGTCATAGAACGTTTTCAAAATCTGGTGGCTGATTTTTTAGAAGATGAGTTTCTTAGAGAGATTGAGCTAAAGAGTTTTGAACAGATTTTTTCCTATTTGGCTAAACAGAAGCTCTCTAAAAAAGTTGTGGTGGTTATTGATGAGTTTCAGTATCTTGGAAAGCTTGACAAATCTATCCCCTCTCAGTTTCAATATATTGTCGATGAGATACTCAAAAGTAAAAATATCCATTTGGTGCTTTGTGGTTCTATTATCTCTATGATGTATGAACAGACGCTCTCTTACAGTTCACCTCTATATGGACGGCGAACGAGTAGTATTAAACTTGATGCTTTAAACTTTGAGTATTTGAGTGCTTTTTTCCCTAGAAAAAATGAGATTGAGCTTATTGAACTCTATGCTATTTTATATGGTGTGCCTAAATATTTGGAGCTTTTTAAAGCGAGTGATAATATTTTTGAAGCCATAGAGAAGAATATTTTGGATAAAAATGCTTTTCTCTATGAAGAGCCTAGATTTATTTTGCAAAATGAGGTCAATGAACCGATGACCTACTTTACCATCTTAGAGACCATTGCCAATGGAGAGCATAAGTTAGGTAACATTGCAGGAAAGTTAAATAAAAATGTTCAAAATATCACTTCGTTTATTAGTAAACTAATTGAGTTAGAGGTTGTCTATAAAGAGGTTCCTATTACGGAAAAACTTCCTAACAAAAGTAAAAAGGGACTCTATTTTATTAAAGATAACTTTTTTAGGTTTTGGTTCTCTTATGTTTTACCCTACAAAAGTCAGTTAGAGTTGGGAAATACCAACTATGCTATGGTCAAAATAAAAGAGAACTTCTCAGGTTTTGTGGCAAAAGTCTATGAGGATTTATCGGTAGAGTATGTACTAAAAAATTATCCTCTTTTAAAAGCTGGTCGTTGGTGGAGCAAAGATGAAGAGATAGATGTGGTTGGTGTAGGTGAAGCGTTTATCTTGGTGGGTGAATGCAAATACTCAAACAAAAAAGTAGGCGTAGATATACTTCAAGAATTAGAGCGAAAAAGTAAAAAAATAGAGTTAAAGCTACCTGTAAAACACTATCTTCTCTTTTCTAAAAGTGGATTTACCAAAGATTTATTAGAAGTCGAAAACGATAGAGAAGATGTTGTTTTGGTAGATAAGTTTTTCACTTGATAGAGAGTACAAAAGCCCTAAAC
>JALUMR010000121.1 GCA_027055805.1 Campylobacteraceae bacterium | reverse complement strand
CAAAATTAGTACTAACCCAAAATCAAGTAGATGAGAAAAGTAATGAAATTCCAGCACTAATAGCACTACTTGATGATTTAAATTTAAAAAACTGTGTGATTACCATGGATGCGATGCATACTCAAAAGAAACGCTTAAGAAAATAGTTAGAAAAGGACATGATTATGTGGCACAAGTTAAAGGAAATACCAAAGAGTTATTAAAATGGATTGACTACAATAGTTCAATATCTGAACCTATAGAGGAACATATTACTTATGACCATAACACTCATGGAAGATATGAAGAGAGAGTTTGTCAAGTATATGATGACCTCTATCAAATTGAAAATAATTGGAAAAGCGTCAAACGAGTTATAAAAATAACTTCAACAACCCTTTCTTATGGTAAATATACCAAAGAAATACATCGCTATATATCAAGTTTAGATGTTAATGCAAAAACTTTTCTCCATATTATTCGAAGCCATTGGAAAATTGAAAACTCTCTTCATTATGTTAAAGATGTCAGCTTTGAAGAAGATGCTTGTCGTACTAGAACTGGTCAAATTCCATTTATGCAAACTATGGTCAGAAATTTGGCTATAAAC
Organism: Campylobacteraceae bacterium; assembly: GCA_027055805.1. Classification (GTDB taxonomy): domain Bacteria; phylum Campylobacterota; class Campylobacteria; order Campylobacterales; family Sulfurovaceae; genus UBA1140. The sequence continues at coordinate 1,483 of JALUMR010000121.1, read as the reverse complement.
TTCATTAATCTCAATAAGTTTTCCAATATTAAACAAGCTAGAAAACTCTTTGCTTGGAGTCCTCATAGGCTTTTTACTTTACAGAGCTTTCTTATTTAGAGTTTAAACTTAAATTACCGTGCTATTCTTTGTTTTTTTTTGCTTTATTGTTTTTATTTTAGATAAAATATGAACTAATTTAATGTAATGGAATATATGATGGATACGTACGAATATGGTGAGTTAATAAAACAACTTACAATAAAAATAGAAAATATAAAAAATATTCTTAATCCAGATGAGATTAAAACTCGACTCTTAGTTATAGAAGAGATGCAAAAAGAATCTAATTTTTGGAATGATGCTAATAATGCATCTATCATTTCTCAAGAAAAAACTAAAAAAGAGCGTTCTCTTATTAAGTATGAAGAAGCAAGGTCTTCTCTTGAAGATGCATTAGCGTTTTTTAATATGGCAAAGTCTGAGGGAGATGAAGAGACTTTGGATATATTATATATGGATGCCGAGAGTTTAAAAGATAATATAAATGCTTTAGAAGTTAGCATGATGCTAAGTGGAGAACATGATGTTAATAATGCAATAATATCTATTCATCCTGGTGCAGGAGGAACTGAGTCTCAAGATTGGGCAAGTATGCTCTATAGAATGTATCTACGTTGGGCTGAGCGTAAAGGGTTTAAGGTTGAAAGTCTTGATTATCAGGCTGGTGATGAAGCAGGTATTAAGGATGTGAGTTTTATTATTAAAGGGCAAAATGCTTACGGTTATTTAAAAGTTGAAAATGGGGTTCATCGTTTGGTACGAATTTCTCCTTTTGATTCTAATGCTAAACGACATACATCTTTTTCTTCTGTAATGGTTTCACCTGAAATTGATGATGAAATTGATATAGAGATTGAAGATAAAGATATTCGTATTGATACTTATAGAGCTTCTGGTGCGGGTGGGCAACATGTTAATAAAACGGAGAGTGCTATTCGTATTACTCATTTAGAGACAAACATTGTTGTACAGTGTCAAAATGGGCGTAGTCAACATAAAAATAAAGCAACGGCGATGAAGATGTTAAAGTCACGTCTTTATGAATATGAAATAGAAAAGAAGCAAGCTCTTTTAGATGGTGTAGAGAAGAGTGATATTGGTTGGGGACATCAAATACGTTCCTATGTCATGGCTCCTTATCAACAAGTAAAAGATGTACGTTCTAATATACCTTATTCAAATGTTGATGAGATATTGGATGGGGATATTGATAAGATAATAGAGGGAGTATTGATAAGTCAAAATACTAAAATAAGGGACTGTAATAAATTCTGATTGTAATTTAGTTATGTTTCATCCTGATTTTAAAAATATCGGGACTGTAATAAATTCTGTGTCAACACCTAAACCGTTGGTCAAATTATATCACAGTTCTACAAATCTAAAGCCCCCTTCAATCTCTCCTTAAAATGAATATTGAGCTGAGAGATTGTAAGACTCC
>JALUMR010000120.1 GCA_027055805.1 Campylobacteraceae bacterium | reverse complement strand
TAACCCATCCCAATATACACTTAACTGTACAAACACCGACCCTTCTCAATGGACAGGTATAGGAAAAGCTGGTAATGTTTTAGAAATCAAACCTAAAGTAGATAAGAGTGGGAAAATGGATTGGTAACTTAAATTTATATTAATAATAAAATTAATATATTTAAATAAGTTAAACATTACCTTACTCTCTTTTTGTTATAATATTATAATTATTTTAACAAAAAGGTTTAATTTTGAAATTTATATTAAAATTATTTTTCACAAGCTCTCTATTGCTTACTTTTTCTTACTCTCAAACAATAGAAGTTAGAGTATCTAGTAGCCATGATGATGCAGAAGAACGAGTTAGTAATGGAGATATGTACCGAAACAGTTCTGATTTAGAATTAACAAAAGATTCACATAAACAATTAGTAGGTATAAGGTTTAAAAATATAAATATTCCTAAAAATGCTACTATTACTAATGCTTATATTCAATTTGAAGTTGATGAGACATCTTCAAAATATACTTCTCTTACTATTGAAGGAGAAGATACAGATAACTCTTCAGCTTTTTCAAGTTCAGATTATGATATTAGTGATAGAGATACAACGGGTGGATTTATGGGATTCTTTGGAGGTAGTGTATCTTGGTCTCCACCTGCTTGGAATCATAAAGATGAGCATGGTATAGACCAAAGAACACCTGATTTGACAAATATTGTTCAAGGTATTATTAATAGAGATGGTTGGAGTAGTGGTAATACGATGAGTTTTATTATCTCTGGTTCAGGGAAAAGAGTTGCTGAGTCTTATGATGGTGAACATGGTGCAGCACCTTTATTACATGTTGAATATAGTGGAGGAGATACTGATAATAATAGTTCCAATAATAGTGGTTCTAATTCTGCTACTTGTTACGCATTAACTGATGATAGTGATAGGCTCTATAAAGTAACCATGAGTCCAAATGCAACTCCTCTACCTATAGCCTCTTATATTGGTATTAATCAAACATTTAATGGAGAGGGGTCAGCCTATAGAGCAAGTAATAATAAGTTTTATGCTTTTACAGGTGTTAGTGATGATGTGGGTCCAAGTGATTTGTATAGTATAGATGTTGAAACAGGAGTAGTGACACCTGTTAAAAACAATATAATTAGTGGAACGCAAGGTACTGTTGAGGGTGCAGAGTTCTATTTTAATCCGACTTTAAATAAAGAGATACTCTATGTTATTAGTCAAGAAGAAAACTCTAAACTTTATGCTTTTGACCCTAATAATAACTGGGCTTTATTAGCAGGTTATCCTAAAAATACTCATACAGATTTATCTAGTTTAGCCATTAACCCTATTAATGGTGTAGCTTATGCTATTGATGACTATAACTATGATAGTCATGAACCTAAAGTATATAAACTAAATCTTGCATCAGGGGCTACAACACATATAACAACACTACAACATTTAGCAGATGCAGAAGGATTAGCATTTGCTAGTGATGGAAACTTATATATTGAAGATGAAGGTAGAGATGACCTTAATGGGAAAAAACTATATAAAGTCAATCTTCAAACAGGTGAGTTAACTCCATCTGCTATAACCAATTCAAATGGAGACATAGAGGGACTTTCATGTAATGGTACACAGATAGCTATAGACAATCCAACTCTTAGTCTTGATAATAATAGTTCAGTGCTAGAGGGAGATAGTGGTACAACTGATTTAGTTTTTTCTATTGGTCTAAGTAAACCTGCTGTTGAAGATATTGTACTTCATTACGAAATCACGGATATAAATACTACAGCAAATGAAGATTATATTTTAGATAGTAACTTAACTATTTTAATTCCTAAAGATTCTAATAGTAGTTCTATTATTGTAAAAGTTAAGGGTGATACAGATGTAGAGAATAATGAGAGTTTTTCTTTGAAATTGGTAGATGCTACTAATGCTATTGTTGATAGCAGCGTTGTTATTGGTACTATTATAAATGATGATAAAGAGACAGCTATTAATCCTGAAGATTGTACTAATGCACCATCTGATATTGTAGATTTTAATAATAATTTTGTATTTAATAAAAATACTAATGTAACAGGTGA
>JALUMR010000119.1 GCA_027055805.1 Campylobacteraceae bacterium | reverse complement strand
TATCATATTTTTTTAAAAGCTCCATTGTCTCACTCTTAGAGATATTTAAAATATTAGCTACCTGCCCCAAAGATAATTCACCTCTATCATAAGCTTTTAACAAATTATACTCTTGTGTTTCAAGTTTAGATTTGGTTTGAAACAATTCTTTTATAGCTTCTATAAACTTGCTTTTGTCATTGTAAAATTTTGTTTCCAATAGAGTTGTTATAAAAGAGTCTTGTATCTGTATAGTTTGCATAAAGTTCTCCTTTTTATATTATTGATTTATTATAGCGTAAGAGTTTAAATAACTACAAGTCCACCACCAAAAACTCCTCAACCCTCTTAACAGAAGAGCCAAAATACTTGTCAAGGTTAGAAGCATTAAAAAAGGCTTCTGAACTTTCAAAAAAGTCAACTTTTCCCTCTTTTATGAAGAGTACATCATAGCCTAAGCGATGAGCCAAGTTAAGGTCATGGGTTATAATGATTTTACTCTGAAACAGTCCACTTTTAAGTAGTGAAAAAATATCACGGCTCTTGTTGGGGTCGAGGTTTGCCGTGGGTTCGTCAAATATGGTGACTTTGGCATTGTGTAACACGGCTGTGGCTAACATGGTGAGTTGTTGTTCGCCTGAGCTTAGTTGTTGGCAGGGTTTATTTTTTAGAGCGTCTATGTTTAATAGTTTTAATAGGTTTTTTGACTCTAAGAGCGTGTGTAAACGGCTTAGGTCAAGGTACTCGTTTAGGGTGATATATTCATCAAATATCTCTAGTTTAGCAGGAATATAGTTAATGAGTTTGGTTCTCTCTTTAGAGCTGTAGCTAGAGAGTGGTTTTCCAAAGAGTTCAACCGATGAGGGGCTAATGCCACAAAGGGCTTTGGCAAGGGTTGATTTTCCTGCACCGTTTGAACCTAAGATGATGAGGTTTTGCTTTGGCTTTAGTTCAAACGAAATATTTTTTAAAATTTGGTTGCTGTGCTTAGTGAGTTTTAGCATGGTCTATTTTTGTTTTATTGGTGTCATTTTTAACTTCTATCTTCTTTTTTATCTCTTTTTTTGCTTTAACCTCTTGGGTCACGGCTTTTACAGAATTTTTAACAGCTTCTATACTAATAGGTGCTTTAGTAGAAGCTACTGCTGGGTGTTGAATGTTATGTTGCATCGCTTTTAATGCTCTGTTAATCTCAATAAGCCCATACTCTTCAGCACACTGTTTGTCGTAGGTTAGCATATCTTTTTGAAATGCTTCTAAAGAATACTCTTTTTCAGAGACTTTTTGTTTGTTTTTCATTTTTTTAGCATAACGTTCTCTATTAATCTCAACACCTCTAAAAATTTCTGGAGAGAGAGCTCGTTTGTAAGAGTTTTGATTTTCTATTTTATCCTCTTCTCCCGAGACCATTACTTTGGCAGTATCGGTAATGAGTTTCATTCCAAAGAGGGTACTGACTGTATCGAATATATTCATGTATAAACTGCTATTTTCTGCTTCTGTAGTGGCTTGTACTTGTGGCGTATTTAAGTAGTTTTCGCACTGCATGTCTGATTTTAATATAAACTCATCCATATAACTGTTGCGATTTTTTAATTCACTTATGAAACTTGTTGTATTGGTCTTAAATGTTAGTGCTTTTTTCTTATGGTTATCACTTAAATTTGAAGGTATTAGAGGGTTCGATACACATCCACTTAAAAGTAATCCTGCTGTCGCCATTGTGGTCAATATAATTTTTCTTTTCATCACACTACCTTTTTTCCATACTTAAATAAGTATACTTTATTATTAATATGGAATGAATTAATTTTTAATATTTATACATTTTTTATAATCCTCTAACATCTCTCTAAAATCTCTTAAAAAGAGTACCAAACGCTCACTAGGCATTGAGGCATAGATATTGTTGTTAAGATAAATAGAATTTGTTTTAGAGGCACTTATAGGCAACTCTAACCAAGGTTTGATAAGCTCTTTATTGTCAACTCCATCTGCTTGACATCGTGCTAAAAGTAGGACAATATCAGGATTAGAAGCTATGATGTTTTCCATATTTAAAATGGGCTGACCTTTTCGTTCTGATTGTAGGGCATTTGTGTTATTGCTCTCGTTGATGATTTCATCAAAATAGAGGTTCTGACCTGCAACAAAAACTTGTTTGTCTAATTTGATGTAACATCCAAAAACAATGAGGATTTTTTTGTTAGTCACTATATTTTTTAAATTTTTGAGTTCATCATTAATATTTTTAACGATTTTTTTAGCACTCTCTTTTTTATCTAAAATATTACCAATTTCTATAATAGATTTCTTAATATTTTCAAGTTTGTCTATTTTTATAATTTTAGTTTTAATACCAAGCTGTCCAAGTTTTAGGCTAAGTTTGTGGTTGTTTTGTTGCATAATGACCAATGTAGGTTTAAGTGAAACAATTTTTTCTAAAGAGGGGCTAAAGTAGCCACCCACTTTAGGTATATCTATAGATGCTTTGGGATAGAGTGCGTAGTCTGTATTCCCAACTATTTGTTCACCTGCGTCTAGTGCAAATATAATTTCGTTGATTGATGGGCTTAGAGCAATGATGCGTTCTTGAGCATTTAGGGTTAGAGTTATAAATAGTATTAAAAATAGTTGTTTCATTCTAAATCTTTGTGGGCAAATATTGCCCACATTATAACAAAAAATGTTAGATTAGTAGGTCAGTTTTATCCCTCCATAAACAGCTCTTGGGCTAGATGCATAACCATAAACAGTTTGGTAATCTTTGTCTGTAATGTTAACTACTTTTCCATAAATGCTCATATGTTTGTCTATTTCATAGTTGGCTGTGAAGTTGGCAATAGTATATTTACCTGTTTCTACTTTTGCATAAGTTGCAAAGTCTGTGTCTTCTCTTTTGCCTATATATTCACCATTAAGACCAAGATGTAAATTGTCTATTCCATAGTAGTCAAGAGCAAATTTAAGAGACTGGTCTACCCGTCTTTTTAAATCTTTCCCCTTATGGTCTTTTGCATCAAGTTTGCTATAACCTAAAGAGAGTACTGCAACATCAGAAATATCGGTATTGTATGCCACTTCAAAACCTTTTATTTTTGATTTTCCATCAACATTGGTATATTTACTTGTGGCAAAGTCGTAGTCTATAATATCTTCAATTTCATTGTTAAAGTAGGTTAGGCTTAAATCTTTGTAGGCAACAGTTACATCATACCCTTTGGTGATTTCTGGTTTCATATTGGGATTACCATAGAAAGAGTAGAGTTGAAATGATGAGGGTACATTGTAAGCTGTTCCATAGTTTACAGATGTACTTAGCCCCTCTATATTGGTATGTATATGTTTAAGACCTATTTTCCCTGTGGTTTTGTTGTCAAACTCATCATATTTGTCGTATCGTAATGATTGAGTAAAAATAGTCTCTCCTCCCAATAGACCATCAAACTTGTTGTAGTTGGTTAGAAAAACTCCTTTATTTGTAAATGATTTGTTAATACCTGCTTTGTCTTCAAACTTTTTATAGTCACCACCAATAAGAAGAAAACTATTGTTCATATAAGGTACTTTAGATTTTATACCATACTCTTTTACTTCACCCTCATACTCTTTAGTAAATTCTTGTGGATAGCTTCTCTCAAATGTAGATTTTTTAGCGTAAATGTCCATTTCATTAAAGCTATCTATATGGTTAAAGTTAACAGATGAGAGGGTACTTTTATTGGAACTTTCTGCTTGACTGTTTGCTGATTTTACTCTATTTAAGACCGAATTAGGGTAGACACCATCGTAAACACTTTGGTCATAGTTTGTTGTGGCATCTATAATATTGTGTGAAATGTCTATTTTATTGGTTGGCGTAATATTGAACCCAACTTTTAAATTGGTACTGGTATTTTTGTACCCATCATTTTCAAACTTTCCTAACTCTTGCCCTTTAGGTGCTTGTGCTGTAAAGCTATCACTGTCAACTTTTAACATAAAATTGGTCATTTTTGTATGAAGTAGCAACATTGCTCGTAGTTGAGTTGAAACTACCAAACTCTTGTGATGCGTGAAAGTTTAGTCCCTCTTTTGCACCTTTTGTTGTAATGCTAATAACACCAGCCGCTGCATCGGCACCCCAAACACCTGACTGGGCTCCTTTAAGAACTTCTATACGCTCTATGTCAGAAGCCATAAGATGTGCAAAAGTTGCACCTGAACTGTTACTAATATCGTTGTATCTAACACCATCTATAAGTACTAGAACTTTATTGTTATCAAATCCTCTTAATCTTACAGTTGAGGTTGTTCCTAGTCCACCATTTGAGTTTATGCTAATACCAGCTAAAGAATTAAGTGCTTGAGTTACGGTTGTGTAATGTCGCTCTTCAATTTGTTGAGCTGTAATAACATTCATAGTTGAAGTCACATCTTCTAGCTTTTGAGTTGTCTTTGTTGCTGAAGTTACTAAAATATCTTCAAGCTTTTCATCTGCGATGAGGTTTGTGCTAAGAACTAGCGTGGTCATTAGACTGAGTTTTATTGTTCTATTCATTTTGTTTCCTTGATATATGTTACGTAGGTTCGGTAACACCGAACATTATTAATATTTTTTACAGTAAATAATAAGCGTACAAATAGGGAGGAGAAGTCTTATGTTCAGGGGTTTTAAAGGCATACTTATGGTACTTGTAGTTTGCGTCAATTGTACATAATTTAAACAATGTTGAATACATAGCAATAATAGCTAATGAAAAGTAACGTTGTTTATAACCTTTTAAATGTTTCATGTGCGAAGTTTACTTAAAAAATCTTATAGTTATATAATGTTACTTTGAGCTTTTAGTTAGCATAAGTTATAATTGATATAACTGACTATAGGAGAAATTTTGAGGAATATTGGTTTACGCAGAGTCCTTGTATTACTGTTGATTTTATCAACGATAACATTTGCTGCAAAAGTAAAGCGTTCTGCATGGGTAAGAGGTATGAGTTTTGAAACTTACTTAGAAAAACATAATGTTCCAAAAACTATTTTAGATGATTTGGATGAAGATGATAGCCTCATGGTATCAGATGTAGAAAATACACGTAGTTATTATGAGCTTATTGCTAGTACAGGAGTACTCTTACAAGCACTTATTCCTGTTGGTGAAGAGTTACAACTTCATTTATACAAGACACATAAAGGTTATAGATTAGAGGTGATTCCTATAGAGTATCAGGAAGACACCTATATTGCTCTACTTAAGATAGATAGTAGTCCTTATGGAGATATTGTTAAAAAAATTAAAAATAGACGATTAGCCAATGAGTTTACTCGTCTTCTTAAATATAGCGTGAATTTTAGAACGATTAAAAAAGGTGACCCTTTAGCTATTGTATATACTCAAAAAATGCGTCTTGGTCAGCCTATAGGTGTCCCCAATATAAAGGCTGCTATGATAGAGACTTCTGGGCAAAAACATTATGTTTTTAAACATACAGACCATAAGTATTATGATGAAAATGGTAAAGTTCTTATTAAAAAATATATGAGGAGACCTCTTAATCATATCCGTATTACTTCAAAGTTTACAAAAAGACGTTGGCATCCTATATTGCATAAATGGAAAGCTCATCATGGGGTGGACTTTGGAGCAAAACGTGGTACACCTATCTTAGCAGCTGCAGATGGTAAGGTCATATTTGCTGGTCGAAAAGGTGGGTATGGTAATGTTATTAAGATTCAACATAAAGATAATTATGTAACTCTATATGCTCATCAGAGTAGATTAAAGGCAAAACTAGGAGAGTATGTATCTACAGGACAAGTTATAGGCTATGTAGGAAATACAGGTCGAAGTACAGGGGCTCATTTGCACTTTGGACTCTATAAAAATGGACGTGCTATAGACCCTATGCGTATGGTAAAATTTTCTACAGATGGATTGACAGGAAAAGGGAAGAGAGCATTTATAGCAAGAAAAATAAAATATACTAAGATAATAGATGAACTGTTTAAAAATCAAACACCTTCTCAAGTTTGGAATACAGTCAATGATATTGGTGTCTCTCCTAAGATGAAAAACTATTATCAAAACAGAGGATGGTAATGAGAAATATAATAGAAAAGTTTAAACTTCAACCCTTGGAAAATGCAAATTTTGTAAAAACTGCTTTGGCAACATATAGACAAAATGGAATAGAAAAATCATGGGAAATTGTCGAATCACATGATTCTGTAGCTATTTTAATCTATCATACAGAACGAAAATCGTTTGTTTTGGTAAAGCAGTTTAGACCTCCTGTCTATCATAGAAATGGTGATGGTATGACAGTAGAGTTGTGTGCAGGCCTGATTGATAAAGATAAATCTTTAGAGCAGATAGCCAAAGAGGAGATAGAGGAGGAGTGTGGTTTTGAGGTTCCTCTTAAAGATATAGAGCGTATAACTAAAGTCTTAAGTTCTGTTGGAACCTCTGGTGGTAGTCAAACTATCTACTATGCAGAGGTAGATGAGTCTATGAGAGTTAGTCAAGGTGGTGGCATAGAGGATGAGCAGATAGAGGTTGTTGAAATTCCTGTAGCCGAAGCAAAAGAGTTTATGTATGATGAGAGCATAGGTAAAACGGTTGGTTTGATGTTTTCTTTTATGTGGTGGTTTGACCGTAGGGTGTAGACTCCGTCTACACCGACAAAACCAAAATAGCATAAATTAAATATTTATCATTTTTAACACGGTGTAGTCGGGGACTACACCCTACCATTATTTCTTCAAAGCCTCAGCTATCAATTCCAATGGATTCTTAAAAATAGTCTCAACCTCTGCATTGTTCATCGCTTCAGTCAACTGAACCCTACAAGCAGAACACTCTGCACTCACATAATGAGCTTTTGTCTCTTTTATCATGGCTGCTTTTGGTTTCCCTGCTGCCTCGGCAAAATGGAACTTTTCTGTCTGCATGGTAACTCCCCCAAATCCACAACATCTGTCCGATTCGCTCATCTCTACTAGAGGGTAGTTTGGTGCTAAAAGGTTACGTGGTTGTTTGTAGATGTTTTGAACCTTTTTAGCGTGACATGGGTCATGGTAGGTGACCGTTGTATCAAAAGTTCCTTTTGTTTTTAGAAGCTCTTGAAGTTCTGTGTTGTCATCTAGCCACTCTGTAGCCATAAATATTTTTTCTGTTACGCTCTTAGCACGTGCTTCCCACTCTGGCATGTCATGATTTTTGAAAAAGACTTGCCAGTCATGTTTAACCATGGCAGAACAGGTAGCCTCTGGAATAAGCATTGCATCATAGTCGTCCATAAAACTTTCAAAGTACTCTATGTTAGCCTTAGTCATACGCTCTACTGAGTCTACAGCTCCTGTAAAGTAGGCAGGGGCTCCACAACAGAGTTGCTCTTTTGGTATAAAAATGTCAATGTTTAGCTCTTTTAATATCTCTACCAAAGAGTCACCAATACCCGTGTAGTTGTAGTTACCAAGACAACCAATAAAGAGTGCCACACGCATATTTTTCTTCTCTTGCTTTGGTGCTGGTATCTCTTCTGGATAGCTATTTAAAAACGAGACTTTTGACATAGATGGAAGAAGCCTTCCTTTTTTGACCATTGGCATTTTAAATCTAGCTTTTAGTCCTCTTTCTTTTTCATCTTCAGCTAAAGCACATGTTTTAAACATAAAGCCAAACTTCATTACTATGTCCATTACTTTACGATGCTCTAAAAGATAAAAGGCAATTTTTTTAAACCATGCAATACCAAACTTATCTGCAATATCAGCACGAACCTCTTCTATAACCATGTCAGTAGGTAGGCTATTGGGACAGACTTCGGTACATGCTGTACAGAGGAAACAGCTCTCAAAAATATCTTTTGCATTTTTGTCCAGCTCTAGGTTTCCTGCTTGGTACTGTCCTAATAGGTCAATAAATCCACGAGGTGAAGTTACTTCATCGGCATTGACTTGGTGAATGGTACAGACAGGTATACACTTTCCACATTTGACACAGTCGTCTGATGTTTCTTGGAAATTAAAAATATCTTCTGGTTTTTTTGTCATTTTGTTTCTCGTAGGGTGTAGTCCCCGACTACACCATTAAATTTGTGTTTGTGTTGCATAAATATTTATATTTTGTTTTGACGGTGTAGTCGGGGACTACACCCTACGGTTATACGGTTTTAGAAAACGCTTTTTTGCTTTGTGCGTATTTTTTCATGTAGGCATCAAATGGCATAGCAATGTTTCTAATTAAAAGTGTTCCCGTGGTGCTAACCGAGATTTTATCATCTGTTATGGTCACTAGGTCAGCCTCTACAAACTCTTGCAATGCCGCTAGTGCATCTGCAAAGTACTCTGTGAAGTTAATGTTATGCTCTTTGTTGACACGTTGTATGTCTACAGAAAAGTTTGCCATAAGTTCCATAATGACGGCTTTTCTTAAAAAGTCATCATCATTTAAAACCACACCTCTTTCAAAAGGAAGTTCTCCTTTATCTAATCTCTCTTCATATACTTTCATATCTTTGGTGTTTTGAGCGTAGTAACGCTCACCTTCACCAATACTGGTTAAGCCTATTCCTACTAGGTTCGCACCACCTCTTGTGGTGTAACCTTGGAAATTTCTATGCAGTTCACCTTTTTCAATGGCTCCAAAAAGTTCATCTTCTGGTTTGGCAAAGTGATCCATACCTACCATTTTATACCCGTGTTTTTCAAAAAAGTCAATGGTGTATTGAAAAATCTGTAGTTTAACATCAGGTGTAGGTAGGGTGGTTTCGTCAAATTTACGCATGGTTTTCATGAGCCAAGGTACGTGAGCATAGTTGAAAACAGCTACTCTGTCAGGGTTGAGTTGAGTTGAGAGTTCTAATGTCTTTTTAAATGTCTCTAGTGTTTGGTAAGGAAGTCCATAAATAAAGTCGGTATTAATAGAGTTTATTCCATATTTACGTGCCAGTTCAACAGCATTTTTAGTAAGTTCTAGTGGTTGTACACGGTGAATCTCTTGTTGTACTTTATCATCTAAATCTTGTACTCCAAAACTTATACGGTTAAAGCCATGCTTTTGAAAAACTTGCATCTGCTCTTCGTTAAAATATCTTGGGTCTATTTCACAAGAAATTTCAGCATCGCTACTCCAGTTGGGGAACTTAGATTTAATATAAGTAACAATTTCATCAAGTTCAAAAGCTTTATAAAAAGTAGGTGTTCCTCCACCAAAGTGAAACTGAATCACTTCACGTTTGGTGTTAATGTGTTCAGCTAAAAGGTCAACTTCTTTTTTTAAATACTCAACATAACGGCTAAGTTTCTCCTCTTTTGAGGTAAAGACAACATTACATCCACAGAAGTAACAAGCACTTCTACAGAAGGGGAGGTGAACATATAAAGAGAGTTTTTCTGTAGAGTTCTCAAGGAACTCAATATATTTGTCATATTTGAAATCATCGTTAAACTCTAAAGCTGTAGGGTAAGAGGTGTATCTAGGTCCTGGTTTAGAGTATTTTGAAAACTTCTCAAAATCTATGTTGCTCATTATTTTCCTTCTGTTGTTGTATCATCACGGTGTTGGTCAAGCCAAACCATGATTCCTTTTTGGGCATGTAGTCTATTTTCTGCTTCTAAAAAGATTTCATCTGCATGTTTTTCAAATATCTCTTCACTCACTTCAAGACCACGATAAGCAGGTAAGCAGTGTAAGAATATAGCATCTTTTTGAGCCAAAGAGATTAAAGAGCCATCAACAATGTATCCATCAAAAGCTTTTATTCTCTCTTCTTTCTCATCTTCTTGTCCCATGGAGACCCAAGTATCTGTAGTAACTACATTGGCTCCCTCTACAGCAACTTTTGGCTCATGTCCAAATGTAATAATAGCACCACTCTCTTTCGCAAAGATTAATGCTTGATTAATGATTTCTTGGTTACATTCATAACCTTTTGGTGTGGCAACACGGAGTTCAAAACCAAGTTTAGAAGCCAACATCAACCAAGAGTGGGTCATGTTGTTGTTTCCATCCCCTACATAAGCAACAATAGGCTTTTCAACACCACACTCCAGCATGGTAAGGTAGTCAGTCATGAGTTGAACAGGGTGGTATGAGTCAGTTAATCCATTAATAACAGGTACTTTTGAGTATTTTGCAAACTCTTCTATGTTACTATGTGCAAAAGTTCGTATCATGACCATGTCGACCATACGGCTAATAACTCTTGCTGTATCTTTCATGGGTTCACCACGACCAAGTTGAATATCATTTGATGATAAGAATAGACCAATCCCACCAAGCTGATAGATACCTGTTTCAAAACTTACACGTGTTCTTGTAGAGCTTTTTTCAAAAATCATACCGAGAGTTTGTTTCTCTAAATAGGGTACAAAGTTTTTTGTTTTTGTCTCTGCTTTAATCTTTTGGGCTAGATTAATCATCTCTAAGAGTTCATTTTTTGTAAAGTCTTTTATGCTTAAGAAGTGTCTCATGGGGGAGTTCCTATTACATTACTTACTATATAATAAGTAGTTTTAATTTAAGGAAGCCATTTTACCATGAAAATGTTATAAAGAAATTAATCGTTAAAAATCAAAAAGTATATTGTAGGTTTGTTCACCTTTTTTTTGTTTAGATTCAAAAGGTACAGAGTGAAAATCTATAGTTTTATTTTCTATAATCGCACAGCTTAAGGTGTTACCATAAATGGCAGAAGTGTCTATACAGATTTTATTTTTATATTGACGTATACTGGGTTGTGAAAGGTGTCCAAAAATATGATAATGTTGCTTATCTTTAGCTTCTTCATGTGTGTAAGGGAGTAGCTCATCTAATGGCATGTTAGGGCTTTTGCTTCGTGAAACACATTTTATCATTTTTTTTCTTGAAATTTTATCATTTTTCGCTAAGTACTTCTCTTCACATGGTGCATGAGTTAAGATAACAGAGAAGTCATTGTCTTTTTGATAGAGAAGATAGGTGTCACAAACGTTATATAGTTCTAAAAAAAGCTTTTTTAGTTTAGGTTTTTTTTCTAAAAGGGCTACTGTATTATAGTAAAGAGCTTTATTCTTTATGGTTTTTGCATTAACAATGATAGTAGGGTCATTTGTAATATATCTATAAACCATATCTTCATGGTTTCCAAGAATCAGATAGAGACGTTTTCGTTTTTGGTTGAGGTGTTGGTAGTTTTTATAAAGAAATTCAATTATTTGTGTGAGTTTCTCATCAGAGGCTTTGTCAATAAAATCTCCAAGCAGGATAATAGATTTTTTTTCATTCTCGGAGGAGATTTCTATAAGTCCCTCTTTGTTGGTTTTGAAGCCTTGATGAGCTAAAAGAGTTTTTAGCTCATCAATACAACCATGAACATCACCAATGACAATGTATTGGTGATTGTTGGGTAAATTTATAGAAATAGTTTCTCCTTCTTAAGCGTTATCCAATAGAGATATCGCGTTTAGCTGCTTTAAGCTCAATAATAAATCCACCTGTAGCATCAATTAGAGACATCATAGCTAAGATAAGGAAGGTTGCATTTTGTGCCCATGAAACCATAAAAAACATCACAACAAAAACAATTGAGATAATAAAGCTTAAAAGTGTTTCAGTTGGACCAAATTTAGTAGATGTAGCTGCTTTCGCTATCTCTATAAAGAGTGCAAATGAACCTATGATTAGAAACAATTCTCGTACTCTTATTACAAAGTCTCTCTCTGGACTAATATGATGTGTAAGTATGATTGAATCAAGACTTAAACCTTTAAAGTAACTAACATAATCATGTCCTAAATGTAAACCTACGTATGCAAGTAGAACCCATGTAAATGTTGACATTCCTGTTATAAAAAACATATTTTTCCTTTTTTATTGATTATTTTATATCGCTAGGTATATTGCGTGTCATATACTCAGCATTCATGACTCTTTCCATAGGTTGTTGTACATCTGTTGGATATAGAACAAACTTGGAATTAGAAGATGAAGATAGCTCTTTCATGGAGTCAATATAAGCAGTTTTGGTTAAAAATTGCATAATCTTCTCATCTGATAGCTCAGGCATTAACTCTTTTAAGTCTTTGATAACTTTATGGGTTGCCTCAGCTCGTTTTTCAATTAGAATACGTTCTCCATCTGCATGAAGTTCATGTACTTTGTGCTCACCTTCTGCCTTAAGAATAGCAGCTCTTGTCTCTTTTTCTGCAACAATCTCTTTTTCCATAGCTTCTTTGATAGATGCAGGAGGTGTGATGTTTTCAAATTTAACAAGTACAACTTCAATTCCCCAACGTGCACAATCTTCTTTCATGTTGATACGAATATCTGTGGATATTTCATCTTGTTGTTTTTGAATATCAGAAAAATTCATTTTTCCTAATTTACTAAGGGTGCTACTCATTATTAAACTTTTGACAGCAGCGTCATAGTCATCTATATCCATAACAGCTTTAATCGGGTCAACTACTTTAATTGTTGCAATCATGTCAACAATAATATTGATGTTGTCTTGTGTAATAATCTCTTGTGCAGGTGGGTCAACAGGGTGTTCTTTTAAGCTAATTTCATCAACGATTATCTCTACCCATGGTAGATAACGGTTAATACCTTCAGTAATAACTCTATCTTTTCCTAAACGGTTATCAATAACCATTGCTTTTTGTGAGTCTACTATTATAACAGGTAACATACCTTGAAACCCAATAGTATAGTTAATTACAACGGCTATAGAGATAATAGCAAAAACAACTATCATCCAAAATGTTGCTACATCCATAATGTTTTTCTCCCTTTAATTTAAGTTATAATAACACAAATTAATGTATAAATTAACATTATCTGCGTTGAATTATTCAATTCTTAGTATTATATCAAATAAATAGGGTTCTATGGTAACAAATATGTAAAAAATGTGATTTAAAAGAGATTTTAGTAATTTTTATGTTAAAATAATCATATTAAATTAAAAATAAATTAAAAATATATTCTAAATAAAGGAACAACTTGTTTAAAAACAATAAAGAAGATGAAGTTGATTTTTGTGAAGCCTATAAATCTCAAATACTAAATAATGATGCAGAAGAGAGCCCATCTCATGTAGGCTCAATATTAATAATTTTATTGTTGTTGGCTATGATTATTGCTCTTTCAATTTTTGGATATAATTACATAACGAATATGAATAGTAAAACTTCAGAACTACAAACTGCAGTTGAAAGTATATCAGACGATGAGCTAAAGGTAACAAGTGAAGCTGCTGAACCTCTTCAAAAAGAAAATAAAATTATAACAAATAAAATTAAAGATAAAGAGGTTAAAAAAACTGTTGTTAAGTCATTAAATGAGTTACCAAAATCAAGAAGTTTAGATGTTAATGATTTGGCAGATAAAATAAAAATTGATATGTCTAAAAGTGAAAGTGACGTTTCAAAAAAGAGTAAAAGTATAGAGGAACCTATTCGTTCTCTACCCAATCATACAGAAAGCAAATATATAGAAGATTTAGCAAAATTAACAGCAGAGATTGATAAAGAGAGAAAATAATCTCTCTTTATTTATTTAAAAGTTCAGCTACCTCTTTCGCATGATAGCTGATGATAATATCGGCTCCAGCTCGTTTAAACCCAATCATGGTTTCCATCATTACTTTTTCATAGTCAATTACCCCAGCTTTTGCAGCCATTTTTAACATAGAGTATTCACCACTTACATTATAAATAGCCAGAGGAAGAGAAGAGTTCTCTTTTATGTCTCTTACAATGTCTAAATAAGCAAGAGCTGGTTTAACCATTAAGATATCTGCACCTTCTGCCTCATCAGCCAAACTCTCTAAAATAGCCTCTTTTCTATTTGCAGGGTTCATTTGGTATGAACGTCTGTCTCCAAAACTAGGAGAGCTTTCAGCCACATCTCTAAATGGACCATAATAAGCAGATGAAAATTTAGTAGAGTAAGACATAATAGGTATATGTGCGTATCCTCCTGCATCAAGCCCTTCTCTTATGGCTATAATCATTCCATCCATCATACCACTTGGTGCTATCATGTCAGCTCCAGCTTTAGCATGAACAATAGCTTGTTTTTGTAGATTTGTTAAAGTAATGTCATTATCAACTGTCTCTAAAACTGGGTCAAGTACACCACAATGACCATGGTCCGTATATTCACAAAAACATAGGTCGGTGACTACAAACATATCAGGATGAGCCTCTTTGATGGCACGTATGCTTGACGCAATAATCCCATGGTCACACATAGCATCACTTCCGACTGAGTCCTTAACCTCTGGAATACCAAAGAGAATAATAGAGTAAAGTCCCAAAGATTTTAGTACTGCACACTCTTTTAAAATTTCATCAATGCTCATTTGGAAAACACCAGGCATAGAGTCAACCTCTTTTTTTATGCCTTCACCACTTTTGATGAAAAGAGGATAGATAAAATCATCTACTCGTAAATGGGTCTCTTGCAGGAGGTCTCTCAACACAGGGTTGAGTCTTTTTCGTCTAAATCTGGTAAACATAATTTTCCCTTATTTTAATTTGCTGAATTTTATCATAAACTGATATAATTTTGCCCATGAGACAAATTGATATTTCAAAAGTTGCAAAACTCCCAACACAATATGGTACATTTAACATTCAAGCTTTTAAAGAGGGTGAGAAAGAGCATCTGGCTATTTTTACCAATAATTTGAGCGATAATCCTATTGTTAGAATACATTCAGAGTGTTTAACAGGTGATGCTTTGGGTTCTGTAAAGTGTGATTGTGGTGAGCAGTTGGCTTTTTCTCAAGAGCTTATTTCCGAGCAGGGTGGTATGATAATCTATCACCGTCAAGAGGGCAGAAACATAGGACTTTTAGGAAAGGTCAATGCCTATGCCTTACAAGACCAAGGTTATGACACGGTAGAAGCCAATCATCAACTAGGCTTTAAAGCAGATGAGAGAACTTATGAAATAGTAGAGTATATTTTAGACTATTTTAATATTAAAAAGATTCAACTTCTTACTAATAATCCTAGTAAAATAGATTCATTAAAAAATGTAGAGATTACAAAACGTATACCGATTAAGATGAAGCCAAATAGTTATAATGAAGGTTATTTAAAAGTTAAGAAAGAGCAGATGGGACATTTACTGTAGTATGGAAAAAAAATTACAAAAATTCAGAGACTTGTTGTTAGAGTGGAATAAGATTCATAATTTAACAGGTGCAAAAACGCCTGCTGATATTGAAAAAAATATTGAAGATTCTCTGTTTCCTTCGACATTTATAGAGAAGCCGAGTTCGATTTTAGATGTAGGTACAGGGGCTGGTTTTCCTGGGTTGATTTTAGCGATTGCTTACTCTGATGTAAAAACAGTACTTTGTGAACCACGAAAAAAACGGGCTCTGTTTTTAAAATATGTGGCTATGGAGTTAGAGCTTAGCAATGTAGTTGTCGTAAAAGAGCGTGTAGAAGATTTTGATGATGAGCCATTTGGACTTATTAGTTCACGTGCTGTGACCGATACTAGAATATTACTTGAACTTACCCATCATCTACAATCAAAAGATACAAAGTATCTCTTTTATAAGGGTGAACGCGTTTTTGATGAAATAGAAGATGTTAAGGATGTTTTAGATTATGATATAATTGAAAAAGATAGAAGAAATTACCTCTATATAAAAGGGATAAAATGATATTGAAGTTGATAATCTTTGCAGTAATAGCAGGATTTATTTATAGATTAATGGGTGGGAATATTCCCTTTATAGACAAAGCAAAATCAAAAAAATCAGAGCATGAGTTTGGTGAAATCGAAGCAACCTCTGAGTGTGCTAGTTGTGGAACTTACATGACCGAAGATGATGCTCTTATTTATCATAAAAAATCATACTGTTCAACTGAGTGTGTAGAAAAAGCCAAGAGGTTAAAATAGTTTATGAAAATATTTGGACACCCTTGGATAGAGACCGAACAGTTTTATGTGGTTGAGAATCAAGAAGATATTAAAAAAACACCTGCAAACTCTACACTAAAAATTGAAAACTTCAATATAGAGTTAATGAAGTATTGTAAGGCAAACTCTTTAGCATACATGGTTAATGTAAGTGATATAAAAGAGACTGTTTTTGCGAATATATTTGGAGCAAAATATATAAAAGCTTCTAAAGAGTTAGCCAAAGAGCTTATGCCTATTGCCCAAAACTACCTGTTTGACTCTCAAATCTTAGCTGTTATCTCTAAAGATTTAGAGATAGAAGAACTTGCAAAAGCCCATGTAGATGGAGTTTGGTTTAAATAACCACTCTTTTTATATCTGCATGTAGTTGTGTCATAAGCTCATAAGAGATAGTACCCAACGCTTTTCCTGCACTTAAAGCATCATTAAAAATACACACTTCATCTTTAGTAGACTCTAAAATAACATAATCCATAGAAACACGACCAAGTAGAGGTAATCCCTCGGCTGTAACAAATGGCTGCTCAAAACTATTACTTCTCATCCACCCATCACCATAACCTAAGTCGTAAGTAGAGACAGTCATATTTTTTGGGGCTGTGAATTGACCACCATATCCTACTCTTTCCCCTTTTTTTAGCTCTCTTGTTGAGACTTTTTTTGCCCAGAGTGAGAGAACAGGTTTTAATTTTAAGGTATCGTAAATAGTAGGCAGTTCAGAGTAGCCGTATGCTCCGATGCCAAGGCGAATCAAATCTTCGTTTTCGCAAGGTAAGCGTAAAGATGTCGCAGAGTTAAATGAGTGGGTGCGTATGTTTTTGTTCGGTGTTACCGAACCTACGGCTTTTTCAAAGTTTTTTTGTTGCCAAAAGAGTTCAGAGCTTAATTCATCGGCTGAACGGTTGTGGGTCATTAGCCCTACTAGCATAAGCTCTTTTTCTTCTATGAGTTTGAGTGCTTCTTCTATTTCGTCTATAGATATACCGTTTCGGTGCATTCCTGTATCGACTTTTAGTTCAACCATAGAGCCTATTTGAGCTTTTTTTATATCTTCTAAACTATTAAGTGCAAAAGAGCAGGAGTCATCTTCAAGTGCTTTGTCACCTAAAATGAGGATTTGTTTGAAATATTTTTTGATTTTTTCTGCTTCACTATAGGTACGAACCACAGCTTGTGTAAGTCCAAACTCAGCTGAAAGTTTTGCCATAAGTTCTAAGCCATGACCATAGGCGTTGTCTTTTAGTACAATAGCAATGCTGTTTTTTGAACCTGTTTTTTTTGTAAATTGAGATAGATTATGAAAGAAATTTTCTTTGTTTATTTTTATAAATGCCATGCTGAATTATAGCTAAAAGGAACTTGAAAATAATGAGTGATATGGTAGATTGTAAGAGGGAAGAATGAAAAGAAAATATGGTGATAAATAGAAAACAAAGAAAAATTTATCACCAAGTATAATATATAAGTTGTTTAATTAAGACAAACTATAACTTTTAAGGAGGTATATACTTTGTCTTGGTGTTATTATATATTTAAAATTGTTAAATAATGCTTAAACGGTAAAAAATATGCAAGAAGTCTACTATACTTAGATAAAAAATTATGCTATGATTACTTTTTGGGGAGTAATTTATGAAAACAATCTTTATCTTATCGCTATTTTTTATGCAACTTTTTTCTGCTTCATTAGAGCATGTAACTATTAACAATAATGACTTTTCTCTTGTTAAAGAGCATTATGCTGACTATGATAGCAAAGGAGAGGTGTTAAAGCTTTATAAAGAAGAACAAAATAGTAACCTAACCTTTCTTCTAAGTTTTGTGCTATCAGACTCTACAGGTGGTTGTTCTTCTAAAAGTATGGTTAATGGGAGTTATGAAATATCAGGTGATACCATCACTTTTTATACTATGTGGACGAGACGAGGTAAAGCCAATTTGTCACCACATGGAGCTAGGATTCAGCATTATAAAATTTTAGATTCTGGAAAACTAGAGTTAATAGAGGGTAAAGTTTATATTGAAGAGACAAAGAAGAAGTATGATAATGAGAGTGGTATGGAGTACCTTTTTCATGCCCCTAAAACTCAAAAGGAAAAAGAACAACTACAAAGTTATGTAAAGGCAGTAGAAAAGAAATATAAGGCTACATTTGTTTTTAATGAAGAAGAGAAAAGCGTTATAAACGAAGTTAAAGAAGCATTAAAACAAAAAAGAAAAGCACTATGGAGTCGTTAAAATTTGGTTTGGTTTTTTTACTGTTATTTCAATTTACTGCATGTAAAAACACATCTACAAACAAAGAGAATAGTAATAGAGATTTAAACAGTACAACGCAGATAGATAAGAATGATACAGCTCCTAATACTTCTGATGTTGAACATAATAAAACTATAAATCTTGACAATTTTATCAACGATACGAACTGTGACCAAGTGATAGAAAAAGAGTTTTCTACAGGAAGTATTTTATCTATTTGCTATGATTATAGTTATAAATCTGCAAAGTATGTGGCATATACCCTTGATGGAGAGTTGATTAATGAGGGCGATATAGTTAAGCGACCAAATTTTTATAGAGAAAGAGAGATTCCTCGTGAGTATCAGGTTCTCGATAGTGACTACACTAGAAGTGGGTACGACAGGGGGCATTTGGCACCTGATGCAGACTTTGATTACAATGAAGAGGATTTACATCAAATATACAGTTTAGCAAACATTATCCCTCAAGACCCAAATATAAACCGACATTTTTGGATAAAAGTAGAGAAGCAGGAGCGTTTGGTTGCTGCAACTTTAGGTGAATTGAGTGTCATTAACGGTGTGGAGTTTGATGAAAAACCTAAGTATATTGGAGAAAATAGAATAGCTGTTTCAAAAGGATTTTGGAAGATACTTTACAATGAGGAGGAAGAGTTTAGACAATGTTACTATTATGATAATTTTGTCTTATTTGATGCTGATAAAGATACTTTACTTAGTCATAAAGTTGATTGTAATAGTTTAATTATAGGAGATGATGGTTAAGTTTATTGGGTATAATTTCAAATGCAAAATTTAATAAACTTACTAACCCAAAAGACAACACTTAATAAAAATCAAATTACCAATATACTCAAACTTTTAGATGAAGGGGCAACCATCCCCTTTATTGCTCGTTATCGTAAAGAGATGACAGGTGGTGCCTCTGATGATGAACTTCGTGATTTTCATGAAGCATATATGTCGGCAAAACGACTGCTTGATAGAAAAGAGGAGATAGTCAATCTTTTAACTGAACGTGAGCAGATAACAGTGGAGCTAAAAAATGCCATAGAAAATGCCAAAACCATGACCGAGCTTGAAGATATTTACAGACCTTATAAAGAGAAGAAAAATACCCGTGCCTCTGTAGCCATTAAAAATGGGCTTGAACCTTTGGCAAACATGTTGCAGTCAGCAAAGCTTAACAAAAAAGAGTTTGAAGCAAAGGCAAAAACTTTTGTAAGAGGTTCAGTAAAAAGTTTAGATGATGCTATAAAAGGTGCCAAAGATATTATAGCCGAACGTTTTTCTGACTCTGCAAAAGAGCGTAATATCGTAAGAGACATGACCCTAAAACATGGAACATTAGAGGTTAAAGCAGGTAAGTCTTTTGATGAAAAAGGGGTTTATAAGAACTATAAAAACCATAGTGAAAAGGTAGCCTTTGTTCCCTCTCATCGCTACCTTGCCATAAAGCGTGGGGAGAAAGCAAAAGAACTCTCTGTAAAAATTACCATTGATTCTGAGAGGTACTTAGAGACACTAAAACGTTATAAACTTCGTGACCACATGGGAAGTTCTAAAGCCATTTTGTTTGAAGCCTATAAAGATGGTTTTAAACGTCTGCTTTTTCCTTCTATTGAACGTGAAGTATTTGCCGTTTTAAAAGAGCGTTCCGACTTGGCTGCCATAGGGGTTTTTGGTAAGAACTTAGGTCAACTGCTTATGACTCCACCTGTGACAGGTAAGGTGCTTTTAGGTGCTGACCCTGCTTATAAGACAGGTTGTAAACTGGCTGTTATAGATGAGAATGGTAAATATTTAGATGATGAACTGATTTTTCCAGCACCTCCAAAAAGTGACTATGAGGGTTCACGTAAAAAAGTACTAGAGTTGGTTAAAAAGTACAACATAAAAGGGGTAGCCATAGGAAATGGAACAGCCTCTAAAGAGACCCAAGAGTTTTTTGCAGAGCTTAACAAAGAGTTAAAGGGTGCATTAAAATACACCGTAGTTTCAGAAGCGGGTGCTTCGGTTTACTCTGCCTCAAAGGTAGCTTCAGAAGAGTACCCCGACCTAGATGTTACAGTTCGTGGAGCCATATCTATAGTAGGGCGTGTGCGTGACCCTATGGCAACACTTGTAAAAATAGACCCAAAATCTTTAGGAATAGGGCAGTACCAACATGATGTTGACCAAAAACTTTTGGAGAGAAAACTTCATGAAGGTGTAGAAGATTTGGTAAACCGTGTAGGGGTAGATGTCAACTCTGCTTCGGCTTCACTACTTTCATTTGTGGCAGGGGTTGGTCCAAAATTGGCAAAAAGTATTGTAGAGTATAGAGAGACCAATGGTGCATTTAAAGCTAAAAAAGAGCTTCTAAAAGTAAAAGGTTTAGGAGCAAAAGCCTATGAACAACTAGCAGGGTTTATTAGAATTCGTGATGGTAAAAGTATTTTTGACAACACAGGAATTCACCCCGAGAGTTATGCTGTAGCCAAAGAGCTTGAAAAACTTTCTGATATCTCCGATACAAAAGCTTTGGCTGAAAAGTTTGGGGTAGGTGAGGTGACATTAAAGGACATCATAAAAGAGTTAGCAAAACCAGGCTTTGACCCACGTGAAGAGCTAGAAGCTATTCCTTTTAAAGATGATTTAACAGATATATCTATGCTTCATGAAGGCTCAACTGTCTCAGGCGTGGTACGAAATATTGCAGACTTTGGAGCTTTTGTAGATATAGGTTTGAAAAATGACGGTATGATTCATATATCACAAATGAGCCAAAAGAGAATTAGCCACCCTTTAGAGGTTTTATCGGTCAATCAATACTTGGCTAGGGTTGAGGTGATTAGTATAGATATTGAAAAAGGGAAGGTTGGGTTGAGTTTGAAAAATATTTAGAAGTTAACAGTTGATGGGTAATTTTCTAGTTTTATGGTTTGGTGGTCAAAATTTACTAAGCCATCTACTTTGAATGAGATTTTATTTAAAGAGTTGTCTTCATTATATGAAACACTGCTCTTTACAATAAGCTCTTTTTGAAGCATTATATCATTAAAGGTATAGGCTTTTTTAACCAGTAATTTTAAAGTTTGTGGGTATTTAGCTTCACTGTCTGTAAGCCCATAAGTAAGTTCAAGCTCTCCATTTTGAGTATGCTTTTCTGTTTTACATGCTTCATAGTTAATATTTAAAGTAGAACCATTTACCCATTGCTTCAAGCCTGAAATATCACAATATCGTAGCTCATTTTCAGCATTTGCTACTTCTTTTTGAGCTATTTCATCAAGCTGTACTTTTAAGATAGTAGCAATGGTGTTAGATACTTCAGTTAAAGCTTGTGTTGATGGTGCCATCTGGGCTTGTTTATCATCAACCGTAATAGAAGCAGCCGAACCAATAACAGGAGGGTGCTTCTCTTTTTCTGGCTCTTCACAACCTTGAAACAGTAGCGATGAAAAAATAAGAGCAGTGAGCAGTATTAGATAATTTTTCAAATAGACTCCTTTGTATTAGGAGTCCATTATACTTAAAAAATTATTAAACTTTATATATAATATTATTTTTTATAAATATTTTGAAGATGTTCCATTTTTTTACCCATGTTGAGCAAGGTCATATCGGCTAAAACCAAAGCCATCATGGCTTCACAAACGATTGAACCTCTTATAGCTACACAAGGGTCATGGCGACCTTTTAGTTCAAATTTCATTGCCTCATTCTTAGTATTGACGGTATCTTGTGCTTTAAATATAGAAGGGGTAGGTTTAAAGTGTGTTTTGACTATGAGGTCATCGCCATTTGAGATACCACCGAGTATACCACCTGCATGGTTGGTTTTAAACCCAGTAGGGGTAATTTCATCGTTGTTTTGGCTTCCTTTTAGATGGGTTGATGCCACTCCATCACCTATCTCAACACCTTTGGCTGCATTTATTCCCATCATCGCTTCTGCTAAAATGGCATCGAGTTTGTAGTAGAGGGGTTCACCTAAACCTATGGGCATACCTGTAGCAACAGTTAGAACCACCCCACCGACAGAGTCGTGGTTGTTTTTTGCAGCTAAAATAGCCTCTTTTTGTTGGGCTTCTACTTTTGCATCAAGGGCATAGAGTTTTGAGGTTTTGGCATGGTTGAAATCAAATGATTCACTTTTTATTCCATCGACTTCGCAAAGACCTGATTTGACATCTATACCTATGGTTTTAAGCATGAGTTTTGCAATGGCCCCTGCTGCTACTCGTGCTGCTGTCTCCCGTGCAGAGCTTCGTCCACCACCACGGTAGTCACGTAGTCCATACTTATGAAAGTAGGTAAAGTCTGCATGACCTGGGCGAAAGAGGTCTTTTACGTTATCATAGTCACGGCTCTTTTGATTACCATTAAAAATAACCATCATGATAGGGGTTCCAGTACTTAGACCTTCAAAAGTACCTGATAGTATCTCTACTTTGTCATCCTCTTTTCTTGCTGTTTCTAGTTTGCTTTTTCCTGGTTTTCTTCGGTCTAATTCTGATTGTATAAAAGCTTCATCTATAACTAAACCTGCTGGAACACCATCGACAATGCACCCTAAGGCTTTTCCATGTGACTCACCAAAGGTGGTCATGGTAAATGCTTTTCCAAATGTGTTCATTATGCTTCGCCTCTTAATGTTTTTAAAGCTATTTCGGCTGCTTTTTGTTGTGCCTCTTTTTTGCTTTTACCGATGGCAGAAGAGATGGTTTTGTTTTGTAAAACAACAGCTATTTCAAACTCTTTTTTATGGTCGGGACCAAAAGTTTTTATGAGTTTATAGGTTGGTGTCTCTCCAAAGTCTGCTTGAGTTAGTTCTTGGAGGGTTGTCTTAAAATCTTTAGAGAGAGAGTTGAGGTCAATCGTTGGGTAGTTTGACTCTATTAAATCTATAGATATCTTGGCTACAGTCTCTAATCCAGACTCTAGGTATATGGCTCCGATAATGGCTTCAAATGCATTGGAGAGAAGGGAAGGCTTGGTTCTTCCTTCGTTATTCTCTTCAGCAGAAGATATAAGTAAAAAATCTCCAAGGTTAATGCTCCGAGCCAGTTTAGTAAAACCTTTTTCATTAACTAAAGAAGCTCTAATTTTAGAGAGAACGCCTTCATCTTCTTTTGGGAACCTTTTAAAAAGGTATTCTCCTACGATTAAGTCAAGGACAGCATCACCTAAGAACTCCAATCGCTCATTGTTATAAGGTTTTTTATAACTTTTATGCGTGAGTGCTTCGGTGATGAGGTCACTTTGTTTGAACTTGTAGTTTAAAGCTTGTTCGAGTGCTTTAAGGTGTTTCATCTGTTTTTCCTTTTTTTATTTGATGCTATTAGAGTAGAGAGTAACCTGTATGTGACTGTTTTTTTGCAACGGTCTCTTTAACTTGTATTGCATCTATAGCATAACATTTTGGACAGCGTGTAAAGCTTATGGGGAAGTGTTGTTTACATTTTCCACATCCATAGCTGAAGATTAAATCTACTTCTAAGTTTCCACCTTTTTGAGCAGAAATAATGGTGTCAATAGCAAAAATACCACTTTTGGGAGTGACATCTTTAGGCTCTATGAAACCTTTTGCAATATAGATGGCAGATAATTTTTCATCTGTAGAAATTATATCTAAGTTGAGGTTTGAAGAGGGTAAGAACCATAGAATATCAAGTATAGAGTTTATTTTGTCACTTTTTATGTTGTGCCAAGCAACATCCAAATTCAGTTCAAAAAGTGCTTTCATAATTCGTCTGTAGGCATAATGCTCATTCTTGAGTAGTTCCGTTAATTTTTCAACTTTCTCTTGAGTAGAGAGTTTTTTGTTAACTAAAAATTTATTTAATATAAGATGTGCTTCTAGGGCTTTGGTATTTTCACCTAAAATTTTTAGTGGTTGTATGGTCTCAATGGCTTTTTCATGCTCTTGTAGCAGTTCATAGACTACCCCTAAATGGTAGAGTGCCTCTTTATTTCTGGCATGTTTACTTAGAATTTGTAAAAAAATAGACTCGGCACGTTTTAAAAAACCTGCTTTGAGGTAGGTTTGACCAAGCTGTTCAAGTATCATTTCTTTTTCAATAAACTTTGAGATATTCTCTATAAGATAGAGGTTTAAATTTATAGCTTTTTGGTATTCCCCTTGATTTTTAAAGGCATGAGCTAAGATGGTAAGAGGTTTAATAAGTGCTTTGTCAAAGGGCATCTCTTCTACATTGAGTTGACACTCTTTTGTGTTAAAACGGTTGAGAAAGTGATTGAGACTTTTACGTTTTCGCTCCTCTTTTATGTTCCCTAAAACAAAAGAAGCAATAGCAACAATGAGAATAAGCACCACAATAATCAAAATACTAAAAAGTGGGTCATCGTAAGCAGGTAAAATATTATCCAAAAGTTCTCTTTTTTTCTTAATATTCTATCACATTAGATATAATACCCCTATGATAGATGACGCATCGGTTGAACAACTAAAAAATAGCATGGACATTGTTGAGATTATCTCCAACTACATAGAGGTCAAAAAAGCAGGAGCCAATTTTAAGGCAAACTGTCCATTTCATGGAGAGAAAACACCTAGTTTTGTGATTAGTCCGAGTAAGCAGATTTATCACTGTTTTGGCTGTGGAGTTGGTGGTGATGCCATTAAATTTGTAATGGAATATGAGAAACTCAACTACCCCGAGTCGTTAGAAAAAATAGCCTCTATGATGAACTTCTCTTTGGCGTATACACAAGGTACTTCAGACAACAATGAGGCTAGAAGAGTTTTGGAGCAGGTGCAAGAGTGGTATGCTAAAAACTTGGTTTCTGCCCCTGTTTCAATGGAGTATTTAAGAGATAGAGGTATAACTCAGCAGTCCATAGAGACTTTTGGTATAGGGTATGTCGGTGCTTCTCATGAGCTTATGAACTTTCTTTCTAAAAACTTTTTACCTATCCCTAAAGCTGAAGAGGCAGGGGTAGTTGCCCAGCGTGAACGGGGTGGATTTTATGCACGTTTGACGGAGCGTATTACTTTTCCTATCTATTCTGCTTGTGGGGCTATTGTAGGTTTTGGTGGGAGAACCATTACCAATCACCCTGCCAAATACATCAACTCACCTCAAACGAAAATGTTTAATAAATCGCGTCTACTTTACGGTTATGCTAAAGCAAAAGATAGTATCTATAGAAATAAAAAGCTCATAGTCTGTGAGGGTTACCTAGATGTTATTATGTTTCATCAGGCTGGGTTTAAAGAGGCTGTTGCAACATTGGGTACAGCTTTAACCGAAGAGCATCTTCCTATTTTGCGAAAAGGTGAACCTCATATTGTCTTAGCTTACGATGGAGACAAAGCAGGAGTAGCAGCTGCACTAAAGGCTGCATCTATGCTTACAGAGGCTGGATTTGATGGCTCTGTTGTACTTTTTCCTGATGGAAAAGACCCTGCTGATATGATAGCACAAGGGCAAGTAGAAGAGGTGGCGAACTTGTTGCGTCATGGTCAAGCACTCATTCCTTTTGTTATAGAGATGGTAGCAAAGAGCTATGACCTTAATAACCCACGTGAAAAAGAGGTGGCTTTTGGGCATGTGAAAACTTACCTAGACAATTTAAGTCCGATTATTCGTGATGCTTACATAGGACACGCTTCAACTGTTTTGGGTGTAAACTCGGCACTCTTTGGTAAAAATGCAAAGTTAGAAAACACCAAAGCACGTTTTGAAGAGGGTAGCCGTGATGATGTGGGACAGTTGAGCATTATAAAAACACTTCACGAAAACAGACATTTTATAAACAAAGTAACCAACGTTATAGAGCTTTCTATGTTTGGAGCTTATGCAGGGTTACTAGATGCTGTAATAAAAAAAGAAGAGAACCCAACTATAACAGGTTTGAGTTTGGATGAGAGCATTAAAGTGATGAGTGAAGAGGAGCTAAAACAATCTTTAGCCTCTTTTCTTTTTCGCCATTATGCTATACAGTTAAAAAGTATAAGTACCGATACAAGTATGCCTTTGGCAAAAAAGAGTTTTTTAATAAAAAAAATAAAAATGGATATAATGCCACGATTAAAACGAGGAGAGTTGGTCTCCTATGAGTTTTAAAACATATAAATTTAATTTCTAAAAAGGAAAAACATGACAGCGACAGCAAAACATATTTTAGTACAAGATGAGGCAAAATGCCAAGAGTTAAAAGATAAAATCAACTCAGGTGAAGTAACATTTGAAGAGGTAGCAAGAGACAACTCTTTATGTCCATCGGGGGTAAAAGGTGGAGACTTAGGAAGTTTTGGTCAAGGTGCAATGGTACCAGAGTTTGACAAAGTAGTTTTTAACGATGAGGTAGGCGTGGTTCATGGACCAGTTCAGACTCAGTTTGGTTACCATTTACTTCTGATTACCAGTCGTTCATAGCTGATGACAGATAACAAAATAAACCTTATCATGAAGCTACTCATGGCTTTAATGTTGGGTTATTTTGCCTACTTTAAAGGGTGGGTTTTTTCTGACTTTAAAAATGTTTCTCCCCAAGAAGCATACGCCCTTTTAGAGTATGACAACAACATAACTTTTATAGATGTTCGCTCTTCAAAAGAGTTTGAAAAAGACCATATAAAAGGAGCAGTTCATGTTCCTATGAAAAGTTTAGAAAAGTTTAGCTCTCCTAAAAAACTTTTGGTCTACTCTGAACGAGGAGAACGCTCTGTAGAGGCTTCACGTATATTGTCTAAACGTGGATATGAGGTTTTAAATCTTGAAGGTGGTGTAGTCTTTTGGATAAGGGCAGGGTATAAGGTAGTTAAGTAGTTAACCCTATCATAGACATAAATCGTCCAGAGCATCCACCCTCTTTTCTATAAGAGAAATAATCAGCTACTTCACAAGCCGTACAGATATTAGAGAGTTCTATATTTTCTTCTTTTAGTCCAGCTTGTAGAAGTTGGGTTTTGTTAATGTGGGGTAAATCTAACATATATTTCTCATCTTTTTCATCATAAGCATCTTTTACATCTTTAAAATGTTGAGCCACATTCCAGTCTACTTCATAACAACACTTTTCAATAGATGGAGCGATTCCAGCTATGATGTCATTTGGATTTGAGTTAAATAGCTCTTTCATCTTCTCTACAGTTTTAAAAACTATCTGTTGTTCGGTTCCTTTCCATCCTGCGTGAATGGCTGAAACTACTTTTTGTTTTGGGTCAAAAAGAAGTATGGGAACACAATCAGCAGTAAGAATGGTAAGCATGATGTTTTTTTGATTGGTAATAAGTGCATCACAATCTTCTATGACATGTTCTTCTCTCTTGCTAAGCCAAGTTTTGTTTGCTTCTTTAATGACTTTTATATTGTCACTGTGGGTTTGATTGGCGACGATGAAGTTCATGTTTGGAAAACGTTTAGCTATAGCAGTTCTGTTTTCTATAATCTTTTGAGGCTCTTCCCCTGTATGCAGGGCAAGAGAGAAGTTATGAGATTGGGTTAAATCTTTTTTAGTGATGAGGTGGGTACAGTTGTTATGAACTGATAGGTTTTTGAAAGTGTGGGTTTTTTTCATGTTTTTTCTTTTATTTGTGTAGGGTGTAGTCCCAGACTACACCATTAAATTCAAATAGGCATAAATCTTAAGATTTAAATTTTTAAAAGACTCAATAAAAATATTTGAAATATCGTATTTATGCCACTTCTCATAACACGGTGTAGTCGGGGACTACACCCTACAAGTTACATCTCTTTTACAGAAGAACTCTCTTGCTGGTCAACATAAATCATGGTACGTAATTTTTCTCGGTAATCTTCTATATTACACTCTTTCATATCGGTTACACCATCTTTAAATGCAGCTTCTGCAACAGCTGATGCTA
>JALUMR010000118.1 GCA_027055805.1 Campylobacteraceae bacterium | reverse complement strand
GCGTGTGAAAATATTGTACTCTCTAGTGGCTTGCAAAGAGAAGAAGCACATATTTTTTATGAAAAAAATGAGTTTACTAAAGCGAGTTATGTTTTTGTAAAAGCACTTAGGATTCAAAATTAAATAACTAGCTAAAATGCAGTTGCTTAAACTTTTTTTATTTTAAAAGTGAGTTGTCTATTTTAAATATCCAACTTATACATGCCTCCATAGATATTTTTAATAGTATCTTTGGGGAGCTTTTTTCGTAATTTTTTTATTAAACTTCTTACAGAGTCTATTGATTTATCGTTATTTTCACCCCATACATGGAGGACAATGAACTCAGCAGTGACTGCATATTTACTCTCTAAATTTAAAAACAGACTCTCAAAGCATAAAGATTCTGATTTACTCAACTCTATGAGTCTCTCTTCTTGAAATAGTTCTCGTGTTGTACTATTATATTGTAGTGAATCATTAAGAGAAACAATCTCGGCTTTATTAGTTGAGGCTTGTTCTTGTATGCTTGTTAAAAGGTGCAAGAGCGCATTAAAAGTTTCATCTTTAGACTCTTTGGGATATAACTTTTCAATTTCATAGCTATATATTTCATCTTCTTCAGAGAGTGCTACGATGGTCATGGTATGATTGAGTAACTCTTTAGAGTTTGGAGCAGAGTAGATTTCACCATAGGTATAAAAACCACTTGTGGGAGCTATACTTGCGATGGATTTTAGATCATGATGTATATCTTTACCCATAAACCTTCGCCTAGCCATACAAGAATAAACAAATATGCTCTGTACAGGATTTTTTGCTATTCTCTGCCCTAATTCTATACCGCTTTTAATAATATGCTCTTCATTGGTAAAACTAAAATTTAGTTTATCTCCTTCATTAAACTCTCCTGCAAAATAAATAGAACCATCATCATTGATATTAAGACCAGCTCGTGCTATATAAAAGCTATCTTTATTGATAATAAAAGGAAAGTCAATACCGATTGTTGGCTGACGCTCAGCTGCATAATTAGGAAGAGTGAGTTTATTGAGATACTGCTCATATACATTAACTGCTTTTTGTGTATTAATCTCATAAACAATATTTTTATTGCACTTTGTAACTACCATATTGCCACCAATAGGTTGCCATGCTAAAGTGAAGTCGTTATATACTTTTAGAACTTCCGAGTCAATACTTAAAGCAACAATTGCCTGTTGCAGTATGGAGTGTTTATCGCAAACGAGTGTCTTTTGAAACTCTGCATTATCACCTGCCAACCCGCCTGCAATAATTAAATTTGGATACTCTTCATGTATAGCATTAATAAGCCCTCCAATATTACACAGCAGACCATCTGCAAAGATGATAAGAAGTTTTGAATTTTCACTCACAATAGTGTCACATATGATTTTTGCAGATTTCTCCTCTTCATCTATTTCAAAAGGAATAAGTTGGTGTTTGAGTGTTGATTTTTCAAATGTTGTAAAGGAGATTACTGTCTTGTTTGTATCTTCATTATCATTATGAATTGCACCGTCTGTTGTAGTGCCTATGATGTGAGCATCCGGCAAAAGTTCATTAAGCAGATTTAGAATCTGATGCATATCTTGTTCAATGTTTGTGTTGAAAAAGATTTGAATCAGCATACTATCTATGTTTTCAACATTAACAACTATATACTCTTTTAAAGAGTCAGGATTTTCATATGTATGTATAAATGTGTTAATCAATGTAGTACTTCTTTAATTTGAATTAACAAATTTTACTCAAAAACAGTTAAGTTCCAACTTAGTACCAACTTTTATTATACACTTCTGAATATTTTTCAACAAAAAGGTTTTCAATGAAACAATATGTAATTGAAGCGGGCATTGTACTATTTATAGTTCTATTTATGCGTTTAACAATTATGGACAATGGATTCATATTTGGTTTTAAAGAGAAAATGGGATTTGATACGCCTATTCAGACAGTGGAATATGAATCTCAAAAACAATCTTTCTTAAGAACTTTTGAGTCAAATCTTGCGGTTATGCAATTTCTACAACAGTATAGCTTTGTTGTTCTTGGAAAAAATGGAGACAAATGGTTGTTCTTCACTAGTGTGAA
>JALUMR010000117.1 GCA_027055805.1 Campylobacteraceae bacterium | reverse complement strand
ATCTGTTACTACTCAGCCGAACCAGGGCTTGGAAACCACCGAAGTATGGACGACATAGAACAGATGTTAGCCACACTCTTAGAGACCGAGTCTGAACCTGACCTCATACAAGTAACAGGTGGTGAACCCACCACGCACCCAAAAATAATGGAGATACTTCAATACCTTAAAAAATCACCCGTACGCCACCTTATGCTCAACACCAACGGCATAAAAATAGCCGAAGAGGAAGAGTTTGTAAAAGCACTTAAAAAACTAGGAGGAGGCTTTGAGGTCTACCTACAATTTGATTCACTCAATCCAGATGTTTTAAAAGATTTACGAGCCAGAGACATGGTAGAGATTCGCCTAAATGCCTTAGCCATGCTAGAGAAGTACAACATCTCTACCAGTTTGGTTGTGGTCGTAAAAAAGGGACTTAATGAACATGAAATTCCAGAGATTATTAAATTTTCAAGAACCTACAAATGTATAAGAGGAGTTGTATTTCAACCTGTAGAAGAGGCAGGACGCATCAACGCAGAGGGTGACTTTAAAATTACGCTTTCAGAGATACGAAAGATTATCATTGAAGATGAAGGAAACCCCTTTACAGCTGATGATATGATTCCCCTACCATGTGACCCACACAAAATAGGTGTAGGCTATGCTGCCAAAACCATGGGTGTTGATGAAGAGGGGAATCCTTTTGCACAGCTTATGCCAGTTACTGGTCAACTCCCAAAAGAACTTATTACCGAGCATCGTGGTACGGTAACTTTTGAAAAAGACAAAGAGTTTGTAAAAGCTGTTATAGACACCGTCAGCCTCGACACTGCCATGGGTGAAAGCATTATGAGTGATAAGATAAAACAGAAACTCTTCTGCTGTTGGCCCGACTTTTTAAGACCTGCCGACATGGGCTACGAAAATGTTTACCGTTTGGTTATTTCAGAGTTTTCGGACATTGTAAATTTTGATGCCATAAACATTAAAAGAGAGTGTAACTTTATGATAGAGCCTACACGGATAATTCCGTTTAGTACTTATAATATGGGCATTCCATTTTCACAGACTAAGGTGGAGAAGTTTAAGAGTTAAGGACTTCACCCCTAGCCCAAATACCCCTCCACCTCACTCTTTCACTTTTCATTTTTTATAAAAAGTATAATCTCCCCATTTGTCAAAACCACATGGCTGTTACTTTCTCTTTCTCCTCTTAAAGATTTGATTAGATTATTATTTTCATAAGTCAAGCTTAACATACTAATTAATATAATGATTTTTTACTTAAAAAATAGGGGGGTATTATGCATACCATTACACAATTGATCTTAGACAACAATGTCGCTTTTCATCCTATGATGGGGAACAGTTATAAACTTAATGAAACAGGTAAAGAGATTATCGCATATTTAAAAGAGGGGCAGTCTAAAGATGAGATTATTCAAACACTCTCAAAAAAGTATGAGATTAGCCCAGATGAACTTTTTATTGATGTTGGAGACTTCTTCGCAAAATTAAGAATATATGGACTACAACAATGAAAATTGCTATAAGTGGGTTAAACAATACTGATAATCCAGCACCAGGTATACCACTTGCCAAAAGCTTAAAAGATGACTATGAACTCATTGGACTCAGTTATGACCCAAATGAACCAGGTGATTATATGGGGCTTACAAGCAAGAACTACCTTATGCCCTACCCCTCTTTGGGCTTTGAAGAGCTAAAAAACAGACTTTTACACATAAAAAAGCAGAGTGGTTTAGATGCGATTATTCCCAACCTTGATGCAGAGTTGCCTCTCTACATCAAGTATCAAGATGAGATTGAAGCAATGGGCATTAAACTCTGTCTGCCTTCAGAAGAGAACTTTGAGCTAAGAAACAAAAACAGACTCGATACACTTTCTAAAAGACTTCAGATTACCTATCCAAAAACATTTGAAATAGGTTCAGTTGAAGAGCTTAAAAGCATCAGTGAAGAGCTTGATTTCCCTCTTATGATAAAAGGGAATTACTACAAAGCCTATATGTCACAAAATCTTGAAAGTGCTATTGAAAACTTTTATAAAATTTCTAATGAGTGGGGTTTTCCTATTCTTGTACAAGAAGTTGTAGAGGGTGAAGAGGTCAACCTCGTAGGTGTCGCTGACGGGAAGGGAGAACTCAAAGGTGCAGTAGGTATCAAAAAACTCACCACAACAGATATTGGAAAAATATGGACAGGAATTACTATCCATAATGAAAAACTTCTGCATATTGCGAAAGAGTTTGCCAAACAGACAGGGTGGAAAGGTCCTTTTGAACTAGAATGTATGGTAAATATGAACAGTATCTACCTCATTGAAATTAATCCAAGATTTCCTGCATGGGTCTATTTTGCTACAGCCATAGGTATAAACCTACCTAAAATGGTCATTGAGATTATGGAGGGCAAAGAGATAGAGCCTCAATTTGACTATCCTCAAAACAAAATGTATGTCAGATATGTCGATGAACTGGTCACAGATTTTTCAAACTTTATTACACTATTATCCACAAAGGAACTTTAAATGCACTATGAAAAACCAACCATTAATAAAATTGATTTTGCCATGGGGAGCAAATATGGAAGCCCCGTAAAAACTCAAAAAATACGAACAAATATTGCTGGAATTAATGTCAATGAGCTTACAGAAAAATATGGTAGTCCACTATTTGTTTTTACTGAGCAAGAGATAGAAGACAAATACAATACCTTGTATGAAGCATTCTCTACACGCTACAGTGATGTGGAGTTTGGATGGAGCTATAAAACAAACTATCTCAATGAGATATGTCGTATTTTTCATAAATTAGGTTCTTGTGCTGAGGTGGTTAGTGAGTTTGAATACCAAAAAGCAAGAGCATTAGGTATTGAGGGAAAAGATATTATCTTTAACGGACCATATAAACCTAAAGAAGATTTAAAAATTGCCGTACAAGAGGGTGCAAAAATACACATTGACCACCTCTTTGAGCTCAATGACCTTGAAGAGATTGCCGAGGAGCTAAATATACAGATTCCTGTTGCGATTAGAGTCAATATGGATACAGGTATCTACCCTCAGTGGAGTCGTTTTGGATTTAACTATGAGAACAATGAAGCATTAGAAGCCGTAGAAAGAATGCATCAAAATGGAAAACTAATTCTTAACGGTCTACATGCACATATTGGTACATTTATGCTAGATGCCAAGGCTTATGGTATGGCAACAGAAAAACTTATGCATCTAAAAGCAATCATAGAAAATCAATTTGGATATGAAATTGAGTATATTGACTTAGGTGGAGGATTTGCTAGTAAAAGTAACCTCAAAGGTGTCTACCAATCAAGCGAAGTCATTATCCCAACAGCAGATGAGTATGCTGATGCTATTACCAATGCTATTTATGACAACAACAGAAGTAAGAAATTACCAAAACTATATCTAGAGACAGGAAGACATCTCATTGATGAAGCAGGATACTTACTTAGTTCGGTATGGGGATACAAAAGATTTCCAGATGGGAAAAAAGGGTATATTATGGATGCAGGAGTTAATCTACTCTATACCTCAAATTGGTACAACTTTAATATTGAATTGGATAAACGCTATGAAGGAGAAAATGAACTCTCTATGCTTAATGGACCACTCTGTATGAATATTGATATTATTGAAGAGAATATCATGCTCCCACCTTTAAACAGAGGTACGGTGCTAAGTATCTCACCTGTAGGTGCATACAACTATACCCAATCTATGCAATTTATTCGCTACAAACCAGCTGTAGTACTCATAGATAAAGAGGGAAACACAAGAGTAATCAAAGAGGTTGATGATTTGGATACTGTTAATTATAAAGAAGTATAAGCGTGATTACGGAAACAAAAGAGTTACTAGAAAATATTATTAAGCCTTATAGTGCTATTCTATTTCTCAATAATAAAGTAGCAGGAATACTTATTATTCTTATTACTTTTATGAATTATCGCATTGCTGTAAGTGGGATGATTGCTATTGCATCTATATTACTCTTTGCAAAACTGATTGAATTTAAAAGTGAATATTTTAGTGAAGGGTTTTATATATACAACTCTTTACTTGTGGGCATGGGGATTGGTTTTATCTTTCCACTTTCATATATTAGTATTTCACTAATTGTCATTGCTTCCATTTTTACTTTTTTACTCTCATTTATGCTCAATAGACTCTTTAGCGTATACAGTTTACCCATTCTTTCATTGCCTTTTTCTATTATTACAATACTGATTTACTTAGCCTCTTACAAATATATTGGTCATACAGCTGTCACTTTTGAAAATGGCACTTCTTTTTACAATTTAGCACTTCCCTCTTTTCTTTCCAGCTTTTTTCGCTCAGTCGGAACCATTTTCTTTTTACCCAATGCACTTTCAGGTCTTTTACTTTCACTCATCGTACTCTATTTTTCAAGAATTTTGTTTATTATAATGGTGACTGGATTTTATTTTGGTGTTGCTGTACATGCTGTCTTTCTTGGCTCTTACGAAAGTGCTCTTTTAAACCCCTATAATTTTAACTATATTATAGTCGCAACTGCCCTTTGTGGTATATTCCTTCTTCCTACCATTCGTAATTTTTTTATTGCTATGATGGGTGTACTTATTAGTGTTGTCATATCCGATGCGTTACACACAATTTTTTACTACTATGGTATTCCTGTGTTTACATTGCCTTTTAATATGACAGTGACAGCCTTTATTTTTGTACTCTCTATGCTCTACTATAAGGAGTTTAACTATAACATAAAGTCCACACCCGAGGAGTCTCTCTCTTACTATTTGAGCAATATTTTCCGTTTTGGCTCAAATCAGATAAAAATATCTCTTCCCTTTAGTGGAGAGTGGTCTGTCTATCAGGATTTTAATGGAGAATGGACACACAAGGGTAAATATAAATATGCCTATGATTTTGTTAAAACAAAACATAATAAGACATATAAAGCAGAAGGACTTTTTTTGACAGACTACTATGCTTTTGGGGAGTCCATTCTCTCTCCTATTAGTGGATATGTTATAGATGCAAGAGAAGATCTTAGCGATAATATTATTGGAGAAGTTGATAGAGTCAATAACTGGGGAAACTATATCATTATAAAAAGCGATCTTGGATTTTACATAGAAATCAGCCATCTAATGCAGTATTCACTTCATGTAAAAATAGGAGATTATATCAAGCTGAACCAGATTATTGCAAAATGTGGGAACAGTGGGTACTCTCCTGAACCCCATATTCATATTCAGGTACAAGAGATAGGTGTTATCAATGCTTTTACAAAAAAGTTTACCTTCAGTGAATACTATGTAGAAAAGCAACTTCTCTTTAACCATCTTCCAAAAAAAGGTGAACTGATTAGAAATGTTATTGTCAATAAAAATGTCCATTCACGGCTTATTTTTATTTTAGATGATGTATTACACTATGATATCTATGAAGATGGAGAAAAAAAAGCTACGACCTCATTTACTGTATGCATGAATGTGGGTGGAGAGTTTTATTTTGAAGATGAAAAAAACAATAAACTCTTTTTCTATGCAGATCATCTTATGTTCTATTTTTACCACTATACGGGGGAAAAATCTGCATTACAACAACTATTTATTTTAGCACCACGCATTCCATATATACATAAAGATGGTATCTATTTTACCGATTACCTTCCTATTAACCTACTCTACTCAAAACTAAAGACCATGAAAATAGAGCTTTTATCGACAATCAATAAAAATTTCTACAAAATTGAAAAATGCTATACCTATAATACCTATTCTCTTAGTAGTGATTTAGGTGAAGTAACATTCTCGCCTCATAACAAAGGCTTTCAAACTATTTGTTATCAAAATACTAAGCTTATAAGGAAAGAACCATGAAACCTATACATCTTTTAATTGGAGCTTCTATTTTATGCTCCTCTATACTTTATGCAGAGACATTTACCCTCACTCGGTATGATGAACTTATCCATTTTCATAAAAATGCCCAAAAAAGTTTAATCGAACATGTTAAGATAGGGGGTGGCTATATAAGTTATGGTGATTTAGATTATCTTTTAGAACTTGACATTTCTCATACCCATGTAGACTTTAAACAAAACTATATTAACGATTTTACACAAGATGATTACACTATGCTTTATAGCCGATATTTTCCTTCATTTATGTATAAATTTGGTCTACATGTTATCAATACAGATGACATTGACCTTGGTGATGGAAAGGTACTTATAGGTGAAATAGGAAAATATACATTCCATAATAAAGATAAATTAGCTTACGGTGCTAACCTCTATTGGT
Source organism: Campylobacteraceae bacterium (assembly GCA_027055805.1). GTDB lineage: Bacteria > Campylobacterota > Campylobacteria > Campylobacterales > Sulfurovaceae > UBA1140. Next base: position 2,110 of record JALUMR010000117.1, on the reverse strand, counting down.
CTCACTACTCTAAAGGGTATGATAAAGATGGTATTCTAGGGAATATTGACCTTTATCAGATTTCCCCTTACCTCTCTTATACAAAAATAATTGATAAGGGCATAAAAAATAATATAAAGATTACAATACCATACATTAATACTAATGCATATAGTCAGAAAAACTACTACTCTATTTCTGCTGAAGATACCTATTCATATAAAAATTTTAGTACTAAGATTAAAGCCTATACGGGAGAAAAAAGAACCTCTATAGAGGATGATGGACGCACTGTCTACAACACCAAAGACTTAATAAAACATGGTTATGGAGTAGAGCTTTCTTATGCGCTTAATTATAATTTTTCATTAAATTTTAGTTATGATATGCACTTTTTTGAAATTCCATCACTCTATACACTTGATTTACACAAGCAAGAACATGATATCTCTGTTTCAAACAGTGTAGGAATTGCCTCTTTAACATATAGATATTAATCTGAAATTTAAAAATCTATACATGGTTTTCAAAAAACATCATAAAGAGTCTAATACCTTCTAAAGAAAAATAGTCATATACTTATAACATGTATTATCAAAAAAGGATACATCATGCCAAATAGTAATAGAACGATTAAAGAGTTCATACGAACTGCTATAGAACATCATGTTTGCGATGTGGAACACTCTGATTATAAAAAACTGCTATCTCTTATAGATAGAGAACTTCTTTTAGAACTCTCTGCATATCTTGAAAATTATCAAGAGAAAAAATTTTATGATAGTATGAAAGAGCTACTTGAGGACAATGAACTAAGAACAGAGATTCTTCTGCTTATTGAGTCTAAAAAGAGCCTCAATTAGTAACAAAGAGGAGTTAGCTCTTGGCTAAGGGATTAAAAATCCCCAGCCATAGCAGAGCGAACCAAATGAATATCATCATTGAAGTTGGTCAAAGCTGCAAGTAGCGAGTAACGCCAACCCTCTAGCTTTTCAATATCGCTATTGCCTTTGTCTACAAGGCGTTTTTTGTAACTCTCTATTGCCTCTCTTATGGCAGAGTTGTTAAAGTTACTTAGGTTTATGTATAAAAAAGAGAAATTTTTAGCTCCATTCATAACATTACTCGCTGTAGTAATAATATAAGGACCTTCTTCATCAAATCGGACATTTGGATACTTCTCTTGAAAAAAATCTAAGACCTTATAAGAGAATTCATAGTTATAATTTTCAACCGTTACCCTACTCTTCTCTTCACCCTTTTTAAAAAGTACAAAATGATTATCGGTTCGAGGGAAACGTGATGATTTTGCTACCATTACATTACCCTTGTCAATCTTACGCAACTCTTGAATCTGCTCTAAAACCTCTACATAACGTTTGTATGAGGCTGTTATTTTGTTACTATGCCCTGACAAATTTTTAGGGAAAAGAACATAACTTAGCGTATAGTCTAACTTCTTTAAATCATCCTCTTTATTGATAACCGTATAGACATGAGAACGAACTTTTATATCTTTTTGTTCCTCTTTATCACCTATGGAGACTTTAGTGATTTCGTCATTACCAGTTGAAACAGGAGCTGGAGAACCTGTTGCCTCCACTGGAGCCATACTCCCTACCTCATCTACTTTCAGATTTCCCAAAACAACATAGGACAATAGCAGTAACAACAGACCTACAAGGGCTAAAAGTACCTTTTTCATTACGTCTCCTTTCTGAATTTATCGCTTAGATACATATATAACTTAGACAAAACAAAGGCTACAAATATAAATGCAAACACTGTATCTTTTAACGCTAAGTTAGGAAAAAGCAGTTTTGAGCCTAGCACCATAAGTATCATTAGAACCACAAATGGAACAGTTACTACCTTAAGACTCTTATAGATTTTCTTAAAAATCCCCAAAGAGAAAGGGGCATCATCATAGACCTTTTTAGGATTCTCTTTATTTTTCATTTTTACCTCCCTTTTAGAATACTTTAACGAGTTTTTGCTTTAAAGTAACAACCATTCCCAAACATTAACTATTTCAATTTTAACATCATCAACAACTTCAAAAACTTCAACAGAGCTTTCGTCCATAGTTATTAGAAGTATCTATTTTACATAATTATGATTATGTAAATGG
>JALUMR010000116.1 GCA_027055805.1 Campylobacteraceae bacterium | reverse complement strand
GGAACATATTTTGAGCAAAAGCTCAACAATATTATGCTAACGCATGGTTTTCTTCAGCAGAAAGCTCATGTGTCTAGCCACATTTTGGAACATATTTTGAGCAAAAGCTCACATATTATTTAAGGAACAAACATGCCAGCAGACATGAACGACTATTTTAAAAAGAAGCAACCAGGAAGTGGTGGAAACAACAAAACACCAAACAGACCACAATCACAAAACGCTAACAGTGGTGGAGGTGGAGGAAAAGCTCTACCTTCATGGCTATTTCTAGTATTAGCAATTATTATGGCTGCTGTTTTCTTTAAACCATTTACCATTATCAACTCTGGTGAAGTGGGGATAAAAGTAAATACAGGTAAATTTGAAGAGAAACCTCTTAAGGCAGGTCTTCACTTCTATATTCCGATGTTTCAAAAAATAATCACTGTTAACACTAAAATTAAACAAATTATTTATAGTAATGAAAATAATGTTGTTGGAGGTGCAGGACAATATAAACGCCTTAATGACATCGAAGACAATGGCTTAGTACACAACAAAGCCATTCCAGTTTTAGATAAAAGAGGTTTAACCGTACATATAGATTTGGCAGTTCAGTACCAACTGAAAGCAGCATCCGCACCAAAAACCATAGAACAATGGGGATTACATACTTGGGAAGAAAAAATCATTAACTCAAAAGTACGTGAAGTGGTTCGTGATGTTATTGGTAAATATGCAGCAGAGAAACTTCCTGAAATGAGAAATGAAATTGCAACAGCTATTCAAACAAAAGTGACAGAGAAAGTTCAAGCACTTGGTGGAAAACCTATTGTTTTATCTTCATTTTCCGTGGAGCTTAGAAACATTGTTCTTCCTGAAAAGATTAGAGAAAAAATTGAACAACTTCAAGCAGAAAAACAAAATGTAAACATTGCAGAGCAACAAAAAGAACGAGCCAAACAAGAAGCACAAAAAAATGCTGAAATTGCACGTGGTGAAGCTGAAAGAAACAGAATTGTAGCACAAGGACAGGCTGATAAAATTAGAATTGAAGCCCAAGAACAAGCAAAAGCAAACAAGCTTATCTCTACCTCATTAACACCTGAGCTACTCCAACTAGAGCAGATTAAAACTCAAGGTAAATTTAATGAAGCACTTAAAGTCAACAAAGATGCTAAGATATTTTTAACCCCTGGTGGAGCTGTTCCTAACATTTGGGTAGATACCAAAGATAAGACACAAAGAGCTGTTTCAGCACAACAATAATTGTAAGGTGTAGTCCCCGACTACACCATCAAAACAACACGTCAAATATTAAATAGATTACAAATTTCATAACACGGTGTAGTCGGAGACTACACCCTACGGAGCCCCCATGCAAATTAATTGGAACCAAAACCCTCTCATCCCTGCTATTGCACAAGACTATGAAACCAATGAAGTACTTATGTTAGCCTACATGAATGAAGAAGCTTACAACCTAACACTTTCTACAGGTTATGCCCACTACTTCTCACGTTCTAAACAACGCATCTGGAAAAAGGGAGAAAGCTCAAACCATACCCAAGAGATTAAAGATATATTACTCGACTGTGATGCAGATACAGTAATATTAAAAATTCACCAAAATGGTGTGGCTTGTCATACAGGTACTAAAAGCTGTTTCTTTACCTCTGTAGTTCAAGAAAAAAGAGTACTAGAACAAGAAGTAGATACCAATGCCATGTATGGAGTAGTAGATACCCTTTATCATACTATATTAGAGCGTAAAAACTCTACATCTACAGAAAAATCATGGACAAAAAAACTACTTAATGACAAAGCACTCATGCTCAGTAAAATTCGTGAAGAGGCAGATGAAGTTTGTGTTGCCATAGATGAAGAGTCTGATGAGCAGGTCATCTATGAATCTGCTGATTTACTCTATCATACTTTGGTAGGTCTTGGATACAGAGATATTTCACCTGACCGTGTTAAACAAGAATTGGCACGTCGTTTTGGTGTATCTGGGATTACAGAAAAAGAAAAAAGGCTAAAATAAAACTCTTTTTTTAAGTTTATTTAACTTATAAAAACATACACTGTTTCTATAAAATTCATATTTATATGGAGTTGTTTAAAATTATTTAAACAGTGTGTAAAAATGTCTTAAATTTTTCATATATAACCTCAACTCTAGCTTTTAAACTTTATTTTGATTATAATAAATAAATGAATAAATAAAACTAGATTAAATTACTAAGGAGATTATTTTGAAAAATATTATTATGTCTATTAGCTTACTTTCTCTACTTAGTACATCTGTTTATGCTGACACCATTTTAACATTTGGTGAGCGTAGAAACTCAGATATAGACTATATGCCAGCAAAACAAGTAGCTGACACCACAAACATTGCACAAGACACAACACCATTTACAGAGCAAATTACACCCATGACTAGAGAAGAACAACTCTATTATGATAGCCAATACAATCAAAAATATTTTGAACCTTGGGATATCACAAGTATGGAGTTAACAGAAGTTGAAAAAACATGGCAATTCAAATATGCCAAAGAAAAAACTTATAATAGAGATGGAAGTAGAATACCAAAAAGCTGGTATAACTATGCCATTAAAAATTCCAATTTTGCAAATTATGAGAGCATTGCAAAACCAGCTATAACACTAAAACATACTAACTTAAAACTATATCCATCACTAAAAGAGATATATTATGACCCAAATAGAACAGGCGAAGGTTTCCCTTTTGACTACAATCAAAACTCTTCTGTCTATATAAACACCCCTCTCTTTGTCTCACACTACTCTTTAGACAAAAAATGGGCATATGTAAAAACATCTTATGCATTTGGTTGGATAAAAGCTTCCGATATGGCACTGGTTGATTCAGACTTTCAAAACAGTTTTAGAAATGACAAATATGCCATAACAATTAAAGACAACTTACAGATATTAGAAGATGGGGTCTATAAAACGATAGTCAAAATGGGAAGTATATTTCCTGTTGACCCTGTAACAAAAGAGTATTTAATTGCAAAAAAGGACGATAGAGGTTATGCTAAAATATCTAAAGTAAAAGTAAACGATAACGATATCAATATCATTGCCTATAAACCTATCAAGTTTAATGCAAAAAATGTTGCTTATATTAGTAACCAACTCGTAGGTGAACCCTATGGCTGGGGTGGGAAATTTGAAACAAGAGACTGTTCTACCTTAACACGTGATTTTTTTGCTCCCTTTGGTATTTACTTACGTAGGAACTCCAGACAACAAGCACAAGATGGTGATGCTATCTCCATAAAAGGTCTTGATACGCAAACTAAACAAGCAACCATTTTAGCCAATGCAAAACCTTGTCGTTCCCTACTCTGTGTTCCTGGTCATATAATGCTCTATTTAGGAGAACATAAAGGTGAACCAATTATTCTACATAACTACTGGGGTGTACGATTAGACAACGGGAAAAAAAGAGTTATGGGTAGAGGAATCATTACTACAACCAAACCAGGAGCTGAACGTTCTGATGTTCGTAAAAAGAGTATGCTAATCAATACATTGACAGGGATTGTTAATTTTTAAAATTTCAATAAATACAAAGGAGATAAATATGATGAACAAACAAGAAAAACTATATCAAGCAACAAAAGGTAGTAGTCTATTTGACTATTGCCTTTTTAATAGTAATAATAAAAACAACGATAAGAATAATGAGAAAAATGAATTTCTTTCTCTACTATCAAAATCATTAACTCAGTCACAATGGTTTGATATATCAAAGTTTATTAACTTAGGTGAAAAACCTTTTGACAAAGGATTTACACAAGTACCTTTTGCTGAGAAAGCAGTACAAACAGAAGAGTTTAATACGTTAATAAAAATTTTTACAGAAAAGGAGATTTTAGAACTCATAAACACAATAGAAAATCTAAAATCTTATGGAGTTATACCTATAAAAGAGTTAATGGATAATGAAAAAGAGTTTGATAAAACTATATCTATGAGAACGGCTTTTATTAACCTTTTTAAATCTAAACAGTAAAAGAAGATTTGTATCTTCTTTTACCTTATTGTACTACAACCAGGGCTATCTGCATTTCCACCAGCAAAATAGTTCCCATCAAAGCTAACCAATGAATAGTTACTATCATCACCCAAAGACTTTGTTAAACCCTCTATAGATAAAAATCCAAGTGAATCAGCACCAATATACTCAGCTATCTCTTCTGGTGTTTTGGAAAAAGAGATAAGCTCTTGTGAAGTTGCCGTATCTATTCCATAACGACAAGGATACTTAATTTCAGGTGCTGCAATACGCATATGAACCTCTTTGGCTCCAGCATCTTTAAGCATTCTAACTATCTGCTTAGAGGTTGTTCCTCTTACCAATGAGTCATCAACAATAGCAACACTTTTACCTTTAATCATATCTTTAATAGGTGAAAGTTTTAATTTTACCTTTAAATCTCTTATCTCTTGTGTTGGCTCAATAAAGGTACGACCGACATAGTGATTTCGTACAATACCCATCTCAAAAGGGACACCCATACCATCGGCATACCCTTTAGCAGCAGCCACACCAGAGTCTGGAACAGGAAGTACCAAGTCTATCTTAGCAGGAGTCTCTTTTGCCAACTGTTTTCCCATTTGTAAACGCATATTATAAACTGTCTTACCTGCAATAATAGAGTCAGGACGTGCAAAATAGATGTATTCAAAAGCACAAGGATGTGGGTCAGATTCAAAAATCATCTCTGATTGTGGCTCTTTACCTTTTTCAAAAACAAGCATTTCCCCTGGTTCTACATCACGTACAAACTCAGCACCTACCAAGTCAAATGCACACGTCTCTGAAGCTACGATGTAGCCCCCATTTTTAAGTTTACCAAGGCTCAAAGGACGAATACCAAAACGGTCACGAACCACAAACATTTTACTTCGACTCTGAATCGCCAAACAGTAAGCACCCTCAATCTTGTTCAACATATCTTTAATACGTGCTTTAAGTTTGTTTTTTTGACTCTTAGCAATAAGATGAACGATATTTTCTGTATCCATTTCTGTTTGGAAAATAGCACCTTTTTCTATAAGGTCATCTCTAACTTCATACTTATTGGTTAGGTTTCCATTATGAGCTACAGAAATTTCACCCAGCTTATACTTTGCAAATACAGGTTGAGCATCTAAAACCGAATCTTTACCTGCTGTAGAGTAACGATTATGCCCAATGGCACAAGAGCCTTTAAGCAGTTTTAAACGACCCTCATGAAATACATCTGTAACCAATCCTCTTCGCTTAACCAAGTGAATTTTTTTTCCATCTGCCGAAGAGATTCCTGTAGACTCTTGACCACGATGTTGCATGGCAAAAAGTGCATAATACGCTAACTGTGCTGCATTTTCAGTGCCAAATACACCTACAATTGCACACATACTATATTCCTAAACAGTCATTAATAGAGTAGAGACCACTTGGTTTACCAACTATCCATGAAGCTGCTCTTATAGCACCCTTAGAGAATGTTTGACGACTGGTTGCTGTATGGTTCAGTTCTAAAAACTCACCATCATTATAGAAACCTACTGTATGTCTTCCTACAATATCACCACCACGAAGTGCCATAACAGCAATCTCATCTTTGGTTCTAGCCCCAATCTGTCCATCTCGTCCAGAGATACGAACAGCGTCCAACTCAAGCCCCCTACCCTTAGCAGCAAACTCACCCAAAGTCAACGCAGTACCTGATGGAGAATCCACTTTATGTCTATGATGTTGCTCTACAATCTCAATATCAAAATCTTTAAGTGTTGCTGATACCTGCTCAACCAACTGCTTAAGCAGTGCAATCCCTGCTGACATATTTGAAGAGTAAAGCACAGCCATCTCTTTTGAAGCTTCTGCTAAAAGATTTTGTTGGTGTTCATTGAAGCCTGTAGTTGCTATAACTAAAGGTGTAGGATTTTCCAATGCTGATTCAAGCAGAGCTTGTGTCGCAACAGGTGCGGAGAAGTCAATAACCACATCACAATTTTCTAAAAACACCTTCATATCATTGGTGATTAAAGTTGTTTCAGGAACCGTTGTTTTTAACTCATCAAAAACATGTAAAACACTTAATTCTAAACCATCTTCTTCAAGAACGTTATTGATAAGCTGTTCACCCATTCTACCTGTACTACCTAAAATTCCTACTTTTGCCATGTGATTATCCTCACGTTAATTTCTGTCGGATTATACAAAAATTTATATAATGTAATGTTTACGCCAACTCTTGAATATAAGCAATAACTTGTAAAGCAGCTACTGAGCCATCACCAGCAGCAGATACTACTTGTTTTGGTGCTTCTATTCTCATATCACCAGCAGCAAAAAGACCTTTTAGAGATGTTTTCATACTAAGGTCAACTATTACCTGCCCCCAGTCATTCATGTCACAGATAAACTCCCCATTTTCATCTTTTAGTACAGAGTTTTGCACATTATGTCCTACAAATACAAAAAGTCCCGTATTTTGCATGTCGGTAATTTCATTGGTTTTAATGTTCTTGATTTTTACACCATCAAGACCCATCATGCCCCCATAAGCTTCTTCTATAACTGAGTCAGTAATCAAGTGTATATTCTCTTTTCTTTTTACTCTGTCTAGTGTTGGAGGTGCTGCTCTGAACTCATCTCTTCTATGCACTACATAGACTTCTGAACAGATATTTGAAAGGTAAAATGCCTCTTCTAAAGCTGTGTCACCACCACCAAGAACTGTTACTGCTTTATCTTTATAAAAGAAGCCATCACAAGTAGCACATGTCGAGACACCTTTTCCAAAAAACTCATCTTCTCCCTTGAACCCTGCTCTTTTAGGTGTAGAACCTGTACAAGTAATCACAGTTAACGCCTCAACTGTTTCACCACCCTCTAAAGTAATAGTAAAGTGTTCACCTGTTTTAGCCACACGTTCTACTTTTTTCATCTCATGCTTTAACCCAAAATGAAAACACTGCTTTTGCCAAGTGTCCATAAAATCCATACCTGTTTTGTCATGTTCAAAAAACCCAGGGTAGTTCTCTATCTCAGAACTTTGTGTAATCTGCCCACCAGGAAGCCCCATCTCAAACAGGGTTACATTTTTAAGACCACCTCTAGTCGCATAAAGTCCAGCTGTAAGTCCAGCAGGGCCTCCACCAATAATTGCACAATCTAACATGGTTATATTCCTTGTGTATTTAAATTTTTATGAAAATAATAGAGAGATATGATTTTAATAAAGATTTGTCGTAGGTTCGGTAACACCGAACATTATTGGAATAGTAACTTTTTAAACAGTTGTTATTCCCATATGCATTCCCAAGTTGGATAGACTGCGAAAGAACTTCCTTAGGGGCGTGGACTTTAGTCCACGAATCCCATGAAATAAGGATTTTTTACGGGACTAAAGTCCCTTCTCCTAGTTCTTTCGCAATCTCTGGAACTTGGGAACGAGAAAGAAATATTAATGACTACAGTTGAGCATTAATTTTTTCAGCAAATGCATCTTTAGAAGCTGCACCTACCATTTGGTCTACAAGCTCACCATCTTTAAAGAAAAGAATAGCAGGAATAGAACGAATTCCATATTTTACAGAAATCTCTTGCTGCTCATCTGTGTTTACTTTTGCGATTGTAGCTTTACCATCAAAATCTTCTGCTAGTTCTTCTACAACTGGAGCAATCATTCTACAAGGTCCACACCATGGAGCCCAAAAGTCTACCATTGTTACGCCTTCAGCGATTGTTGCTTCAAAGTTATCTTGTGTTAGTTCTACGTATGTTGCCATAGTTCGTATCCTTTAATTGGTTAAATTGTTAATGCTGTAATTATACATCAACTTTGTTAAACCTAAATAATAACTTTATCTAGGTTACATAGGTTGATTTATAACCTATCTTACCTTATTTGTCAAGCCTAATCCAATAAAATTTCAGGATACTCTGCTGACCTGCTCCCTTTTAGTACTTTTGTTCTTTTCCCTTTAACGGTATAGACAAAAGATATTTTAGGACTGTCGGTACTGTTTTTATTGGCTCTATGTAGTAATTTGCAATGAAAAAGAACCACATCTCCCCGTTGTAAAGTTGTACTCTGTTTTGTTTCTATAAGTGACATATTGAGTGGGTGTTCCAAATTAAAATACTCTTTCTCTGAAAATTGCTCATCTGAAAATTGAATTTTATGACTTTTAGGAATAAACTCCAAAACCCCATTTTCACTGTTTTCAACGTCTAGTGCCAACCAAACCGAGACCAAATTATCACCCTCATAAGACCAATAACGTCTATCTTGATGCCAAGAGGTCTCAGTACTAGAAAAAGGCATTTTTGTCATAATGGAGTTATGATGAGCCGTTGTTATAGCCACTTCATCTTCTAAAATTTGTTTTAAAATGGGTCGAATTTTCTCACTTTCCATCCAATTTTTAAATAAAATATCCCTA
>JALUMR010000115.1 GCA_027055805.1 Campylobacteraceae bacterium | reverse complement strand
ATGTCACTACTCATACAGATAGCAGGGCGTTCGGGTCGTGCTAAGAGTGCAGATGTGATAGTTCAGTCGGCAAATGCAGACTTTTTTAACATGTATATAAACGATTACGAATCATTTTTAAAAGATGAGATGTTTTTTGTGGAAGATATGTACCCACCTTTTGTGAGTTTGGCTCGGATTTTGATTTCTCATGTTAAAGAAGAAAAAGCAGGGAAGATAACGCTTGATACTGTGACCAAACTTAAAGGTTTTGAAGGGGTTGAGATAGTAGGGCAGGGGAAGGCTCCCATAGAGCGTATTGCCAATAAGTTTCGGTTTAATATTTTGTTACGTTGTGATAAGCGTTCAGTTTTACTTAAAGCTTTACATGCTATTAATAATCCTTTAATAGAGATTGATATGGATCCTGTGGAATTTTCTTAATACTTTTAGGTAAAACTTGTTATAAATTTCATGTAGGGTGTAGTCCCCGACTACACCATGTAATAATATTGAAATGTTGTGAACTCGTTCCCAAGCTCCAGCTTGGGAATGCATAGAGGAGAAGCAATAATAAAACTAAGCTATTGTAACTTCTATATTAGGTAACGAAGCTGGAGAGATTGCGAAAGAACTTCCTTAGGGGCGTGGACTTTAGTCCACGAATTCCATGGAATAAGGATTTTTACGGGACTAAAGTCCCTTCTCCTACTTCTTTCGCAGTCTCTGGAGCTTCGTTACTATACAACGGTGTAGTCGGGGACTACACCCTACATTTAAAACAAAGAAGAAAACATGAAAGAAAGAATACCAACAAAAAAAATCTACGTAGGAGATGTAGCTGTAGGTGGTGATGCACCTATTTCGGTACAGTCTATGACCTACTCTGATACACATAATGTAGCCCAAACCGTAGAGCAGATAAACCGTCTACATTTTGCAGGGGCAGACATGGTTCGTGTAGCTGTACCTAAGATGGAAGATGCTTTGGCACTTAAAAGTATTAAAGAGCAGATTTCTTTGCCATTAATTGCTGATATACACTTTAACTATAAGTTGGCTTTAGAAGCTGCGAAGTGGGTGGATTGTATTCGTCTGAACCCTGGGAATATTGGTGAAAAAGGGCGAATAAAAGAGATAGTTAAAGCTTGTCAAGAGCGTAATTTACCCATACGAATAGGGGTAAATGCTGGAAGTCTTGAAAAAGAGTTTGATGATAAGTATGGAGCAACAGCCGAGGGGATGGTCGCAAGTGCAGAGTACAACATTAAATTTTTAGAAGATTTAGGATTTACTGATATAAAAGTCTCTCTAAAAGCTTCTGATGTGGAACGAACGGTTGATGCTTACCGAATGTTAAGACCTAAAAACCATTACCCTTTTCATTTGGGTGTGACAGAAGCAGGGACTATTTTTCATGCGACGGTAAAGTCTTCAATAGGGCTTGGGGCATTGCTTCTTGATGGTATTGGTGATACGATGCGAATTTCGATTACAGGTGAACTTGAAGAGGAGATAAAAGTTGGAAAAGCCATCTTAAAAGATTCTGGAAGAGTGAAAGAGGGACTAAACATTATCTCATGTCCAACATGTGGACGAATAGAGGCAGACCTGGTTAGTGCAGTAGCAGAAGTAGAGAAAAGAACGGCACATATTAAAACACCTATGGACGTATCGGTGATGGGTTGTGTGGTCAATGCCATTGGTGAAGCTAAACATGCTGATGTTGCTATAGCCTATGGTAAAGAGGCAGGACTTGTGATGATAAAGGGTGAAGTGGTTGCAAGGCTTCCTGAAAATGAGTTAGTTGATAGATTTGTGCAAGAGGTTGAGGCATTTTCTGCTAAGCAGAATTAATTGTAATTGGATATAATAATATTTAACAAAAAGGATTATGGTATGCAAAGTATAAAATTTGAAGTCGAGGATGATGTATATGCAAAGTTTAAAAAACTTGAAATAAATATTGAAGAGGAGTTTCAGAAGTTTCTTCTTCAGTATGGTTTAGAAAAAGAGAGTGAAGAAGAGCCAGAGACTAAGGATAAAACTACGCCTAATTATTGGGATGCTTTAGCTTCTGAAATCCAAGCTATTAAGAAAATAAATAGTAAAATTTTCACTAAGTATAAATTTAAATTAGAAAAATAATAAAAATATTTAAAATAGGAAAATAGATAATGAGTGAAAATATGTACAACTTAAACATCGAAAGAGCTGTTCTTTCAGCCATTATCTTTGACCCACAAATATTTGAAGAGTTGGCTGCTAAGCTAAAAGCTCATGATTTTTATTTGCCTTTTCATCAGCATGTTTTTACAGCCATGGAAAATTTGTCACGAGAAGATAAACCCATAGATGAAGAGTTTTTAAAATCAAAGTTAAACTCTACAGCTAACTACGATGAGGTGGCTTTACTTGATATTTTGGCTGCAAATCCTATCTCCAATACCGATGCTTATATAGATGAAATAAAGTCTCGCTCGACCAAACGTGCTTTGGCTACTTTGGCAACGACGATTAAAAAAGTAACCATAGAAGATGACTTACCCACCGAAGAAGTTATGGATTTGGTAGAGAAAAAACTTTATGAAATAACTCAAAATAGTACCAGTGAAGATTTTAGAGAGTCCAAAGAGATAACACTCTCGATGATAGAGGAGATAAACCGTCTAAAGGCTTTAGGAAATGCCAAACTGCTTGGGGTTGATACAGGATTTCATAATTTAAATGACCATACGCAAGGTTTTGGTAAAGGGGACTTAGTAATCATCGCTGCGAGACCTGCTATGGGGAAAACTTCTCTAGTTTTAAACATGACCCAAAAAGCCATAGAGCGTGGTGAGGGGGTTGCTTTTTTCTCTTTGGAAATGCCAGCTGAACAGTTGATGTTGCGTCTGCTTTCTACTGAAACTTCTATTCCTCTTCAAAAGCTTAGAATAGGGGACTTGACCGATGATGAGTGGTCTAATCTTTCGAAATCTGCTGATAAAATGGCAGGGCGTAAACTTTTTGTAGATGATGGTGGTTTGGCAACCATTCATCATGTTCGTTCTAAACTTAGAAAGTTAAAGGCGAAACATCCAGAGATAACCATGGCAATTATTGATTACTTACAGCTAATGTCAGGTGATAGTTCAGAAGGTCGTCAGCAGGTCATTTCTGAGATTTCAAGAGGGCTTAAACAGTTGGCTAGAGAGTTACAGATTCCTATTTTGGCACTTTCCCAGCTAAACCGTGGGGTTGAGAGTAGGGATAATAAACGACCAATGCTAAGTGACCTTAGAGAATCTGGGTCTATTGAGCAGGATGCCGATATTGTAATGTTTGTCTATAGAGATGATGTCTACCGTGAAGCTGCTGAAAAAGAGCGTGAGATGAAAGCCAAAGCTGAGGGCAAAGAGTATGAAAACAAGTTTCAGAACAAACCTGAAGAGGATACAGAGCTGATTATAGGTAAACACAGAAATGGACCTACAGGTACAGTAAACCTTGTATTTCAAAAACGATTTACCCGTTTTGTTGATGCTCATAAAGGTGGAGATACTCCTTTTGAGGTGATTTATGAAGAAGATGGAAACATGGATACTAGAGATATGGGAAATATAGATTTACCTATGATTTAAGGGGCTAAAAGTGCTGGAAAAACCAAAACTTTTTCTTACGTTAAAAGAGTTTTGGGTAACTTTGTTTTTCTTGCTTTTTTTGTTGGGGGTACGGCTTTTTATTTTATATGGTGAGTATAAAGAGTTTAAAGAGAAGCCTTTTTTCTATACGGATGTTCAAGTGCTACAAGCTTATGAAAAATGGAAGGGTGATGAATACTACACCATACTTAAACTCTACAGTACTACGTTAGATATAAACTTTTTTTCTCGAACAAAGGTGAGAGCAGAAGAGATAAGCCCCAAAATACGTCTTAAACTGTTTCCTCATGACGATATGAAATTTTCTGACTATTTGGGTACTTCTTTTATATTTTCTAAAATAAATGAGATATATGAGCCTAAAGAGAGCATTAAAAATGAGTTATTTGAGGTTGTTGATAAACAGCATGATAGCTCTATGATTGCTAATTTTTATAAAGCAATCTTTTTTGCTACACCTTTAGAAAAAGATTTACGAATGCAGGTCTCTTCTTTGGGAATTAGTCATCTTATAGCTTTGAGTGGTTTTCATTTGGCGATACTGTCAACGCTTCTCTTTTTTTTGCTTCGTCTTTTTTATAGACCACTGCAACAGAAGTTTTTTCCTTATCGTTTTGATGTGCTTGATGTTGGTTTTATGGTCTTAATTATTTTGGCTTGGTATGTTTGGTTTGTTGATGCTCCTCCTTCACTGATTCGCTCTTATATGATGATGCTTATGGGTTGGATTCTTTTGGTTTTGGGCGTAGAGTTGCTTTCATTCTCTTTTTTAGTAACAGTCATTTTACTGTTGTTAGTGATTTTTCCTAAACTTCTGCTCTCTTTGGCTTTTTGGTTTTCAGTAGCAGGAGTTTTTTATATCTTTTTACTGTTACACTACTTCTCTCATATTAACAAATATCTGATGACACTACTCATAAGTTTTGGACTTTTTGTTTTGATGTTGCCTATTGTCCATGCTGTTTTTTCTCTAACCAGCTCTTTACAACTCTACTCACCTCTTTTATCGTTGGGTTTTACCTTTTTTTACCCTTTAAGCATTTTTTGTCATCTCTTAGATATGGGTGGCATTTTTGACAGTTATCTTCAAGAACTTTTTACTTTACCTGCTCAAACTGTTGCCTTTCAATTGGGAAAAATCTACCTCTTTGTCTATTTGATGCTCTCTTTTTTATCTATCTCTTCACGATGGTTGTTTTATTTGCTCTTGTTTATTGCATTAATATTTGCTCTTTGGTTGTTTATTTTGGTATTATAAGCTTATGAATAATATTGAAAAATTTAAAGAGATACCTTTAACCTATAGTTTGATGGCTGTGAGCATTTTGTTCTTTTTAATCTCTAGCATAGCAGATAAAGTTTTTAAAGCAGGTGTCTTAGATGGATGTGCTGTAGTAGTTAAAGGGGAACTCTATAGATTGATTTCCTCTATATTTCTTCACTCTGGAGGAATGCATATTGTTATGAATATGCTCTCTTTGTACATTGTTGGAAAAATGGTTGAGAAACTATTTTCTAAAACTGCCTATTTGAGTCTCTACTTTATCTCAGCATTCTTTGGTGCTTTCTTATCAATGTATATACACATAGGTGGTGTTGCAGTTGGAGCAAGTGGAGCAATTTTCGGGCTTTTTGGAGCGTTAGCAGGGTTTGTATTTGTTCATAAAGATAGACTTGGAGGGCAATTTAGAGCTTTTATGAAAGATTTTGGTCTTCTTCTTCTTATTAACTTAGGCATAGGTTTTGCTTTCCCAAGCATTGATGTCTCAGCTCATGTAGGTGGGTTAATAGCTGGTATTGTGGGAGGATATGTGATTGCAAAAAATCCTAAGTTTGTTTGGGCTTATGTTAGTGTTTCTTTACTTTTATTGGTACTTTTTTATAACTACTTAACTTCTCTTTATGCGAACTACCTATTTATTTAGTCTTTTTTTTCTTCTGTTTTTGATGGGGTGTGCTGTAAAGACTCCACCCTTGGAACAACGTCAAGCTAAAGTAGTTAACTTGCAAAATATGCTTCTTCATCTTGGCTCAAAGGTAGATGTTTATGAAGCAAAAGATTTAGCAAAAAGAAGTGTTGAACATAGTTATTTTTTAGCTCAAAAGTATAAATCTATTGATGTACCTTGGCTACAAAATACTTTAGTGAATATAGGCTTAAAAAAACGAGGTCTTTGTTATGAGTGGGCAGAGGATTTGTTACATTTTTTGATAAAAAAACACTATCGAAGTTTCTCTCTTCATGTAGTTGGAGCCAATATAGGATACTTAAATGAACACAATGCACTCTGTGTTTCCTTAAAAGATAAGGGGATAAACAATAGTATTTTATTAGATGCTTGGAGAGATTCAGGTGATTTGTATTTTAAAAGAATTAGAGAAGATAAAAAGTATAAATGGAAAGAGAGAAAAGGTTTATATAAAGTTTTTACCACCAAAAGGTGGTAAAAGAGGTTTTTACTGACCTGTGCTGCTCTCTCTGCTGCTTGTTGTCTTAAAAGACCTTCACATGGTACTGTTTGAGCCATTGGTAAGTTTGGATCATCTGGACAGATTTCGGGAGTGTAAAAAATTCTGTGTCAACACCTGAAATAAGGGTATGAAAAAATTATTGATTACTACTCTTTACGATTTCAAATTGAGTTTAATTTTAGAGATGCCAAGCAATTTTTTGGGTTAGAGGATTTCATGAACATCAAAAAAAGACGTATTCATAACTTTGCAAACCTCTCTATGTTTATGAACAATCTTAGCTTTCTTATTCACCAAGGTACAGGCTTTTCTAACTACAGTGTGAATGACCTAAAGTTTTTCTTTATGGCTGAAAAATATACCCATGAAATATTAAAATTATATGGTGAAAAGGTTGATGATATTTTAATTCAAAGCTCTATCTCTCAAATCGCCAATTTCTCATTGATTCATGGAGATACTGGATGAATTTTTGGCTATGGTGTTGATAGTGGTTACAAATTTATTACATGGAAGAGAAAAAAATAAAGTGGGAGTATAGAGTTAAATAATGTAGATTATGGGTATGTGTTACATGTTTTAGATTCACCCAAAGGTGATTTTTTTAATATGAGTGTGATGTTAGAGTTACTTAACTCTACTTGCGAATAAAAATACTATAGTCCAAAATATTGGTATGATAAAGTATGCTTCCATTTCGTCTCCTTTCTTGTTTTATATTGGTAGTTTATGTAAAAATTATAACAAATCTATAACACATAAAGCTATTAAGATTTCTCAATAAGCTTTCTAATAGTCGTTGGACTAAAATATAAAGCAAAAACCCTAAAAATAAAAAATACAAAAATAACAAAAAGCAAAAATAAAATATCTTCATGCTTTTTTTCAGGATAAGAGGTTAAAATGACCACATCACGAATAAGAAAAACAATAAACATATCAATCACAAAGCGTAAGCGTACTTTTTGATTTTCTATAAAGTCAGAAACCATCTTTACGACTTCCAGTATAACTATAAATTCAAGGAGTAAAATAACAGCTTTGTAAAAGTCTATTTTTGTACTGAGAATAGATATAAAGATACCAATAGCAATGATGAGGTAATAGTTTTTAATTAGAATATTTTTCATGTAAGTAGTTTAGTGGGAAATGGCTACAAATTTATAACATTGTTAAAATCTTCAATTTTTAATTAATTTCTAAAACAATATCATATATAGTTTTATCGGTTCTATTTTCAAAAGGGGTAAAAGAGAGCTTTGGTATTGACATATTTACACCTAAAGAGTACTTAACAAAAATAGGAGCGATATAATGAATTTTGCACTAAGAATCCCTGATTATTATAGAAATGATATAGAATTGTTAAAAGGTGATGTTTCTATTAATCAATTTATTATTAATGCTGTTGCTGAAAAGTTGGCTACTTTGAAAACACTTAATCATTTAGAGAAACGAGCTTTAAGAGGTTCGAGAAAACATGCTCTGGATTTGTTGGCTAATGCTCCGAGTATTGAACCTAGAGAGAATGATAGGTTATAGAATATTTTTAATAGTCATAACCTAAAACCCTTTTAAATTCATTAACTCTTTAAGTGCAGGTGTCGGCTGTTGAGGTCTGTTAATAATCTCTTGAAAATTTGTCCACTCTTGGTTAGAAAGCATTAAAACTCTCTCTTCTTTTTGTATTTCTTTAGCTCGTTGAACAGCTGTAGAGATTAAAAAGTTACTCAAATCCATTCCCAATGAGTTCGATACCTCTTGCAGTAATAGTTTTATCTCTTTAGATGTTTTGAACTCTATTCTTGCATCTTTTAAATCATTAGGTTTGCTCATTTTGAATCCTTATACGTCTTATATACGGATATTTTAACATAATTTTATTAAAACAAGAGTTATTTAAGATAAAAAATCTTATACTTTTAGTCGGTTCTTAGATTACCTGACCACTCTAACCTTATGCTTTATAAGGATGGCTAAAATCTTCTTGATGATGAACACACAACTTTGCTATTAAAAAGTGATTTGTGTAAAACTAGAGTATTACAACTATTTAAAGATAATCACTACTGTTAATACAAAGGAATTTTAATGAATAAATTACAAACAAATGTTAATGATATAAAGTCTGTTGCTAAGATTTTGAAAAAAGAGTTAGCGACTATGAATTTTGAACTTTCTCACTCTAGTGCTTTAAATTTAGCTTCTCGTTCTTTGGGTTTTAAGAATTATCAAACTTATAATGGCTTATTGGAGAAAAAAGATATTAAGAAATTTGCTTTTAGTCGTCCTTTATCAGAGATTATGAAAGAAGTGGACAAGAGAAAACTTGAAGAATATCCAAGAATCTATGATGAATTTGTAAAAATGGGTCATACTCAAAAATATGATATTTATATTGAGAG
>JALUMR010000114.1 GCA_027055805.1 Campylobacteraceae bacterium | reverse complement strand
CAAGAACATGCACGTCATCGACTTCAAGCTATTTCTGTACGAAGTACGCGTTATACTATGTCTTCAGTTATAAATGCTTTTGTAGCATCATTAGAGAGTGGAGTAGGGACTCCTGAAGCTTTTGAATTTTTCTTGAAAGAGCTATTGGCTTTAAACCTTTTTGTTATTACATCTGAAGAGTATTTGACCATAGAGATACGTTCTATATATGACAAGTTGCTTTTTCAATACAAAAGAGATGAAGGGTTTCTAGCCAATGCTGTAGCAAAATCGTCTTTTCCTTTTATAGAAGAGTTTAAAGGTGATAGTGAAAAACTATTTGAGGCTTTACAGAATGGTAAAAAGAAAAGAAACGTAGGTGATGCTTTTAAACATATAGTCTCTGATAATTGGAAAGTAGATATGGTGATTACATTTAATATTAGAAGTTTGAAAAACTACTTTGACTTAAGAGACTCAGGTGCTGCATGGTTTCAGATACAGTGGTTAGCCCAAGAGATGAAAAAAGTTACACCTCTAAAGTATTTAAGACTTATATCTAAAAAGCACAGAAAAAATTAGTTTATACAGTTAGCATTAAAGAGTGTTGGTTGATAAAAAATTTTACCATTTTTTGATACCTCTAAGTAAGAGCTGTATTTTTTTATAAACATAGAAAAATCTTTAGCTGTCTTACAACCATGTTTGATAGCTAAATCTATTACTTCACTGTTATACTTACTGTTCATCTTTTTCCTTAACTTGATTTTAATTGTATTAGTATAGAAAAAATATAAAAAAAAATACTTAAATAGATATATAATATTTAAATAACTTTAAAATATAATATGTATAAAAATATAATATATTGATAACTATTATGTTTTCACGTTTATACATATAAAGAAATATTTTATAGTAATTTACCAGCCAGATAACCACTTGAAAATGACCATTGCAGATTGTATCCTCCACAAGGTCCATCAAGATTCATAACCTCTCCACAGAAGTAGAGACTATTTACTTTTTTACTCTTCATTGTGTTTGGGTCTATCTCTTTTAGTGAAACACCTCCACGTGTTATCATCGCCATTTTAAATCCATCATGTCCGTTAACTGTTAGTGGTGTATTGGCAAGTAATTTTATTAAGTTGTCACGAACTTCACCAGAAAGCTTTTTTAAAGTAAGTGTCATGTCAACATGAGCAAGTTTACAAAGTTCTATAGCGACAGAGGTGGGTAAAATAGACTCTACCAAAGAGAGGATAATTGGTGCGTTTTCTTTTTTTAATTCAGCTTTAAAATGGTTACGAATCTGCTCTTCATTCATACCTTTAATCATATTTATGACAATAGGTACTTCATCAAATTTAGAGAGTAGGGGTGTAATTTCACGTGAAAAGTCTAGTACTACAGGACCTCTTATTCCCTCTTTGGTAAATATTAAGTCTCCGATTGCAAAAAGTTTTCTGTATTTTTTAATGTTCACCCTAAGTTCTACTTTTGCAATGGTATCAGCTCGACAATTTGCACCCCATTTCTCTTTTGTCTTTAGAGGCATCATAGCAGGATGCAGTTCTGTTACTTTATGCCCAACAGACTCTGCCAAGGGGTAACCGTCACCTTCTGCACCTAAAACAGGGTAGCCCATTCCTCCAGTAGCAATAATAATGTTTTTTGATATATACGTATGGGTATTTGTAGTTAGACCTGTAACTTCTGTACCATTATGTTCTAACTTAAGAACTTTTTGAGAACATAAAATCTTAACACCCAGTTTTTGCATCTCTCTTTCAAGAGCTTTTATAATAGTTTGAGCATTGTGACCAACAGGAAAAACACGAAAACCATCGGGAGCATGTGTCTCAACACCAATGGTTTTAAAAAAGTTTTGTAGTGCCTTATGGTCTAAAGTATTTAAGGCAGAAGTCATAAAGCGACCTTCACGACCAAAAGAGGACATAAACTCATCATTAGAGAGTGTATTGGTCAAATTACAGCGTCCACCACCTGTAGCTTTTAGTTTTGAGCCTATCTTTGATAGTTTTTCCAGTAACAATACACTTTTCCCATTTGTAGCTGCTGTTATGGCAGCCATCATACCTGCTGCTCCAGCACCAACTATAATTACATCATATTTATTCATGG
>JALUMR010000113.1 GCA_027055805.1 Campylobacteraceae bacterium | reverse complement strand
GTGTAAAGTTGGCGATTGCCCCTGTGTCCATAGGTGGCATGACCAATTTAACGGAGATAACAAAGAGTGCAATAAGTGCTACCACCAACAAAATGGCTAAAATTGAGATGATGAAATTTGTGATTATTTTATTGTAACTAAACTTTCAATTTTTTGTATCCATTGAGAAAATCTTGGACATTGTTCGATAACCCTATCAAGACCTATCTCTTCAATAATACTATATCCATGAAAAACCTTATCAAAAGCTTCATCATAATCATCAAAAAATTTAATCATTCGTTTTGATGGGGCTGTCTCTTTAGAGTTATTTATATCTTCAATATTTCCACCACAAGAGCTAATAATGTTTTCCATATCTATTTTTGCTTGAACATTATCAAAATACTCTTCATAATAAGATGGCTCACTAAAAAGTAATGTTTCAAATTCATATTTTTGGATATATGGGATAAATTTTCTATTGTTAAACAGTTCAGCCATTTTTTGTTCTAACTCATCAGCACTTATCTTCCCAACTCTTGCAAATCCATATAAATCATAAAAGGTTGTGACATAATCATATTTTGGCAATAATTTATCAATTTCAGCTTTTATTCTAGGAATATTTATATTCCCATGCATAGGTATAGAGATTAATGATATATTACACTTCTTTATAAAATATGGTGCTAAAATCAATTGGCTAAATTCATGTTCAGTTGCTCCCTCAGTAGATATTGCAATTCTAACCATAAGACGGTACTCCACCAATTAGATTTTTTTGCCAAATATCTCCCAAACTATACTCTTCTAACCACTCTTCATAATCTTGTACATCTAATCGTTTAAATTCTGAATGATTATCAACTCTATCAACAACAATTAAATCTTCAATATCAAACTCATCTGCTAAAGTAACCGATTGAGTAGAGGCTATAATCTGAGTTCTTCTTGATACTTTTCTAAACATAGAAGCTAATAGTTTAAGAGCAAAAGGGTGTAGCCCAAGTTCAGGCTCATCTAAAAGTATAATGGTTGGTAGGTTAGGTTGTAAAAGCAGTGTTGTCAAAAGAATAAAACGCAAAGTTCCATCAGATAAATCATTAGCATCAAAATACTCATCTGTGCCTTTATGTTTCCATTTTAATTTAATAGTCTCTTGATTATATCGTTCAGGTTCTAAAATAAAATCTTGAAAAAATGGAGCTACTCTTTGGATTGTTTTAACTATCTGTTTATAAGATTTAGGATTGAACTCCATAATACACTTTAGAAAAGCAGAAATATTCGCACCATCAGGAGCTAAAATTTCACAATCATTAATATTGCAGGTCTGTTTTACTTTGGCTGTTGTGCTTGTATCATGAAAATGATAGACTTTCCAATCATGAATATATTTGATAATATGCCCAGATATTGAGTGGAAATAGAAACGGGTTAATTTAGGTAATTTAGACTCTAACTCTCCCCCTTTTGCTAATTTCTCCTCTTTTAATTCATTGTCATTTTTAAAATAGACTATCTCTTTTTTGAAAATTAAACTATCATCATTATTAGGAATAAGTGTACAATCATATTGATTAGGAGGAAAAGATAGAGAGAATTCTACTCTATCCGTATTTTTTTTGCCAAAGTAGAGTACTTTATTTGCTCCACCTTGTTGTGCTATATAGAGTTGTAAATCTTTATCTACTATCTTTTTCATAAATTTAAAAAAACTAATAAAATTGGTCTTACCAACACCATTTGCACCAATAATTATATTTAATGGTCGCAACTCTAAATCTAATGATTTTATAGATTTATAACCATTAATTTTGATTTGTGTTAAGTGTCCTAAACTGTTAGTCATTGTTATCTCATTATTTTTTATTATATTATATCAAAAAGAGCTTGTTACTCTCTAATCTTTAGTTATTGTTTATAGCTAGGATATGCAAGATAGGCAGTTGCTTAATGGGGTTTTGAGGATTGTTAATCCGTTTTGATGAATGTTTTAAAAGTTGGTCGCTCATACGGCAGAGCGAAACGCCTCTTGTAGAAGTTAGACTTCTCATACCTCATAGATGTAATTATTATGCCATATATTTGGTTAAGGTAAGGTGTGAGGGATTTGGTTCTTTAATAAATAAAGTTATGTTTAAGTTTTGTTTATGAAAGTAGCTTTGACCCTTTACTTT
>JALUMR010000112.1:4336-8697 GCA_027055805.1 Campylobacteraceae bacterium | reverse complement strand
AGCAGTTCCAAGTTAAAGCGTGTATCTTTATCCTCTTTTATTTTAAGAGCCTCTTCATACGCTTTTATCCCTTCATCTAGCTTTCCTAGTTGGGCATTACAGTTTCCAAGATTGTGCCACTTGTTAGAGGCTAAAGACTCTTTTTTTATAGATGAATAAAGCTCTTTTGCCTTTTTATACTCTTTTAGTTTGTAGTAACTGTTGGCTTCATCATAGAGAACCTCATCACTCTTCTTTTCAACATGCTCATAAGCATCTATAGCTTTTGTGTAGTTACCCTCTGCATAGCCTTTAGAGGCTTGGTCTAACGCTCTAAAATCTAGTAGAGAAGCAGAGAGTATTAAGGGTACTGTTAAAGCTATTATTATTTTAGATATCATCTTTTTTAACTCTCCTTCTTATTCTTTTTTTGACTCTTTTTTTAGGCAATGAAGAGAACGATACAAAAAAGAGCAACATCGCTAAAAGTAATGGAAACATAAACAGCTCTTGCGTGTCTCTTATGGTCTGCTCTTTTTTCTGTGTCGTTTTAAATTTACTTTTGATGTTGTCACTTAACTCTTTAATGTCCTCTTGTTGCGTACTATATTTTAGGTATGCACCACCTGTCTCTAAAGCCAAGGCTTTGATGCTATCGTTTCTTTTAACGACAACAATATTGCCTTTGTTGTCTTTTAAAACACCATTTGCACCTTTTATCACCCCACCTTTTTGGGTTCCTATGGTATAGACAAACACCACGATGCCATGCTCTCTTGCATAGGCTATCTCTTTACTATAATCTTTTTTATCACCACCATCGGTAAAGAGTAGTAGTGCTTTTCTCTTTTGATTATCTAAAAGTCTACTGGTCACCTCTAAAGCTGAGTGGATATCTGTACCCTTTAGACTCATATTGTCAAAACTCATATTCTTAACCAAAAACTTCAACGAGCCTATATCTTTGGTCAAAGGAGAGACAAGAAAAGCTTGTGAGCTAAACCCTATCACCCCAATACGGCTCTCTTTCATGTTAGATAAAAAGGCATCAAACTTTCTCTTGGCAAACTCAAAACGGTTAGGGTAGACATCTTGGGCAAACATCGAATGAGAGATATCAAACCCGACCATGACATCTATACTACTGCTCTCGACTTTTACCTCTCCATTATATAAAATGGGTCGAGCTAAAGCTACTATACCTAAAGCCATAGAAGCAATAAGCAAGATATTACGCACCTTTTTAGAGAGCGTTCTATCGGTATGTCTCATCTGCTTTAGTATTTTGGGGTCAAAATAGGCTTCTAAACTCTGCTTACTCTCCTTTAGAAAAAATCCCAAAGGGAGTAAAAGTAGTAAGAGCCATAAATATTCACTGTTATCAAATACCATTAAAATCTCCTATTTCTAGCAAGAAAATAGAGAAGCATAAGTAGAACTCCTGCACCTAAAGGGTACTGGAAATAGTGACTTTTTTTAATATACTTATCTACTTTTATCTCACTCTTCTCTAGTTTGTTTATCTCTTCATATATCTTCTCTAACTTCTCAACACTGTCAGCTTCAAAAAACTCACCCTTTGTCTCTGTGGCTATTTTTTTAAGTACCATAGGGTTATAATCTCCACGATTACCAACCCCAATAACATAAACTTTGATGCCATATTTTTTAGCTGTATTAATGGCTACATCTAAAGGGATATTGTTAACGTTATTGACACCATCGGTTAAGAGTATGGCTATCTTCTCTTTGGCTTTAGACTCTTTAAAAAGCTTAGAACTCATAAAAAGTGCTTCATAGAGCGATGTTCTGCTCTGCCCTGCTATTCCCACCTCTAAACGCGAAAGTAGACGTTTAATACTATCTTTGTCGTAAGTTAGAGGAATTGCCACATAAGAGAAATCTGCAAAAATAGTCAATCCTAGCTTATCATGCTTTCTCATATCTATAAAATCGGTTACGATATCTTTAACAATTCCAAACTTATTGTACTCTTTCATAGAACCACTGGCATCGAGTATCATGGATATCTCATACCCTTTGTCTTTGTTTATTACCACATCATCTTGTTTGTAGGGTGAAGCTAGAGCAATAGTCAACAGCACAACAGCTAAAAACTCAACAACAGACAAAAGATAGTTTTGCCCAGATGATATCTGTTTAAATATCTTCATATTTGGGAAAATAAGCTGTTCATTTCTCTGTTTACAAAACTTTTTACAAACAACATAGAGTAACAAAAGCAAAAAAGCAAAAGGGTATTCAAACATTATATTGCTCATGAGGTCAACTCCTTTATAATACTTTTCATTTTCTCTTTGTCTTCACTACTCAGCTCAGGCACCTCTTTTTTAAACTTATACATTTCAAGCTTTGGTAGCAAATCTAACAGTGCTGGATGTTCAGGCGAAATTATCTGTGTATTTTCAGAAAAACTGTAAACAGCCTCTTTTGTATCTGAAAAATCTATCTTTTGAAGCTCTAACCTTGCTAACGCTTTAGGACTCAAACGCTTGGACTTACGTTTAGGTTTACGTAGCCATAAAACCAACCACACCAACAATGCCACAAGAACAAGAGCCAACCCTATGCTTAACATAAAATAAAAAAATGATTCATCAGGAACTTCTACAAAGCCCTTTATATCTTTTAACTCTTCCATTATCTCACCAAATTATTCAATTTAAAATAGGGGTCTTCGTCGGTATAGATTTTCACATACCGTATATGATGTCCCATAAAGTGTTCATAGAGCTTTTTATCTTTTTTATCTATCACCTCTTTATAGTCAGTAAGCATCTTTTTGTTAAACTCAAAACTACTCGACTTCATACTATTAGGGTCTATGAGGTCTAACATTCCCATGAGTTGTGGCTCCTCTTCAAACTTGTCACGAACCACCACAGCATAGACCTCATGTTTGGCAGAGAGAAGTGTTAAATCGACCTCTTCATAAAAATCACCTATAAGAAAAACTATAGATTTCTGCTTGACAGTTCCCAACATATAGTCAGAGAACTCTTCATAATCTACCTCTTTACCCAAAGCATCCAAGCCCAATAGCTTTGGCACTACATCATGCAGGGTATTAATACTTTTGGTTGCACGTCTGTAGTACTCCTCTCTATCTGAAAAAGCCAAGGTTGTAACATTGTCTCCATTTTTCATAGCAGAAAATGCTAAAAGTGCATAAACCTCAGCCATCAACTCTTGTTTGATTCGTTTACTTCCAAAAGCAATCCCTCCACTGGTCATAAACGCTATAACGATGTTTAACTCACGCTCTTCTGTAAAGAGGTTAATGTAGGGGCGTTGTGCCTTGGCTGTTGCTTTCCAGTTGATTTTACGAACATCATCACCAAAGTAATACTCTCGTAACTCCGAAAAATCCAGACCATTTCCTACAAAAGTCGTGGCGTTATTACCTAAGTTTTGACTAAAGATTTTACGCTTACTCTTTATAAGAATCTCTCGTGCGACTCGTTCTATAATGGTTTTTTTATTATCATCTTTCATAAGTCTACCCCTTAAGGTAACTTAATATTCTGCATAATCGTTTTTACAATATAATCAGCAGTAATCCCATTGGCTTCTGCTTTATAGTTCAAAATAATTCTATGGCGTAATACATTGCCTACCACCTCAGCTACATCAACAGGAGTTACAAAATCTTTTCCACGTAGAACAGCCACTGCTTTTACAGCTTTGTAGATGTTAATAGAAGCTCTTGGACTCGCACCATACTCGATGTAGTTTCCTATGTCAGCGATGCCAAACTGTTCAGGATTACGCGTAGCAAAGACAATATTTAAAATATATTTTAAAATGGCATCATCTACATTAACCTCTTTTGCAGCCTCTTTAAGTGCTGTTAACTGCTCTTTGGTAACCACTTGGTTAATGACACCAAAAGCGTTGTCAGCCACACGTTTAACTATCTCAAACTCTTCATCAATGCTATTGTAGTCAACTATAACATTGAGCATAAATCTATCGAGCTGTGCTTCAGGAAGCTTATACGCCCCCTCTTGCTCTACTGGGTTTTGTGTGGCTAGAACCAAGAATGGGTCATCGAGTTTATAGGTCTCTTCCCCTATGGTAATCTGTCGCTCTTGCATCACCTCTAGCAGTGCTGCTTGTACTTTAGCAGGAGCCCTGTTGATTTCATCGGCTAAGAGTAAGTTTGTAAAGGCAGGACCTTTTCGTACTTTAAACTCTGCATTTTTCTGGTCATAGATTTCGGTTCCTGTAATGTCTGAAGGAAGTAGGTCAGGTGTAAACTGTATACGCTTAAAGTCTAGTCCTAACCCTTGAGCCAAAGCATTAATGGCTGTAGTTTTTGCCAAACCTGGAACACCCTCTACCAAGATATGCCCATCAGA
>JALUMR010000112.1:0-4236 GCA_027055805.1 Campylobacteraceae bacterium | reverse complement strand
ATGATAAATACACTACTACTTGTCATTCTTTTTACTGCTTGTTCTTCACAAGAGAGTAAAGATAAAACTGAAACTAACACTACTAAAGTTAAACCAGAAACAGTAAAAATAGAGCCTAAACAACAGAGTGTTCAAGAGAAGGTAAACAAAGAGGAAAACATAACAAAAGAGAATGTAAAAACAGATTCAAACCAAAGTAAAGCGTCTCTTTTTACACTTAGAACGCTTGAGGGAAAAACCATTCACATTGATGAGACAGAAGGTGGATTACTCTTTAAAGAGTATAAAGATAAAGCCGTACTTCTACTATTTTTCGGACATAGATGCCCCCCATGTTTGGCTGAAATTCCTGTACTCATAGACCTAAAAAATAAAGGTCATAAAGATTTGGAAATTATAGCCATTGAAGTTCAAGGATACGCAGAAGAGCAACTTAAAGAGTTTAAAAAAATAAAAGGCATCAACTATACGCTTGTGACCTATGATGAAAGTGCTAACTTTGTAAATTATATTTCAAGACAAGCAAACTGGAGTGGAGCCATTCCATTTTTAATTGGATTTGATAAAAAAACTGTTGTAAAAATTGTTCATGCTGGTGGACTTGGGTCAAAAGATTTTGATAATATTTATGAGACATTATCTAAAGGAAAATAATCCTTTAGTTTTTAGTTGGGATTTGTATGGTAAACATAGCTCCATCATCCCAATTACTAACAAAAATTTTACCATTCATACTCTCTTCAACAATCAATTTCAAAATATAAAGTCCTAAACCTGTACCATTCTCTTTATCTTTAGTTGTAAAGTATGGGTCAAATATTTTCTTTATGTCTCTCTCCTCTATACCTCCACCATTATCCTTAACCGTTATAAATACTCTATTTTTTTCAAGATAGGCATCAATTAGAATCTTCCCTTTATCAATATTTTGAAGATTTTTCTGACAAGCATAAATGGCATTATTAAGAAGAATTAAAAGTGATTGTATCAGTTCTGAACTGTAACCTACAACCTGAATATCTTCTTTTTCACTGTATGTAATATCAATATTTTTATGACTTGAAATTACAGTTAAACTCTCTGTTTGTTTCACAATATCTCTTATATGAAACATTTCACTTTTTTTATTTGTTGAGAAAAAATCAGTAAAATCATTAATAGTTTTAGACAAATAAGCCGTTGTTTCTTCTATCTGATTTAAATGTTTATCAAGTTTTTCATCATCAAGAATTTTCTTTCTATTATCGACATCTATACTCATTACTGTACCATTAATTGAAGAGAGTGGTTGACGCCATTGATGAGCAATAAGGGCTATCATCTCACCCATTGAGGCAAGTTTACTCTGTATAATTAAAATTTTCTCTTGCTCTTGATGCTCTCTGTCTATTTTTATAGAATAGAAGATAACGAACAAAACAAAAACATACAACAAGGGTATCCCCAAATAACCAATTGAGATATAAACTCCATTCATATAAGAATAAAATACGATTAAGATACTTATAGTCAAAGTCATAAGAAAGAGAAAAAGAGCTTCTATATATATCCTCTTTATAAACAATATGACGATTAAAGTAGAAAAGAAAAAAGAGAGTAAAATATTAATCTTCTTATAGACTTTTGGCTGAGTAAGTGTAGTATTGCTTAAAATACTATCTGCCACTAAAGCATGTATCATGCTATTTGAAATAGATTGACCACTTGACGTACGATAAGTAGGGTTTAATCCTACCACAGACGAGCCAACAATGACAACTTTCCCTTGAATTTCATCTGCTGGAACAGTAGCCTCTAAAATGTCAATAGCAGAAAATACTTTAGGTTTTTTTTTAAATGAGTCTATTAGTAGAGTATCATCATTCTCTATTTCTAAACTTTTATCAAAACTCAAAAGTGTTGCCAGTGCTAAAGATGGGAAAATACGCTCCTTATACTTCATAAAAAGAGGCACTCTTCTAAATATTCCATCACTGTCTACCCATGCATTAATAAAACCAAAATCTTTTACTCCATTCTGTATAGTTTCATAATTACAAAGAAGCCCTTCTACCATATGTTCTGTTTCTATATTTTTAAACATATTATCTTTATAGGAAAGCTCTTCACAATAAGAAGTATTATAGTCACTATTGATAAAATATGTTGCGATAGTAGATCCTGTTTTTTCAATACTTTGAGATAAAATTTTATCATTATCTTTAAGAGCAGAAGGCAACCCATTAAACTTGATTTCTAAGCCAAAAAATCTTTTATAAAAACTTTGAATAGTTATAGGAGAGACTCTATCTTTCTCTGAAAAAAGTATATTAACCCCTATAGCAGAGGGATGAAGCTCATAAATACTATTAATAAGTTTGGCATCAATCCACCTTGGCCAAGGCCATTGACCAAGAGAGTTTAAGCTCTTGCCATCAATATCAACAATGACAGTAGAAGGAGCATCATTTTTTTCTTTAATTTTACTAGAAAAGAGACTCACGATATCATAAATTTTATAATCAACTCTCTTTAAATGCTCACTGTTATAGAGAGAATAGTGCATTACGCTTAAGATGATAATAAGCACTATATATTTAAGAGTTTGCAATACTATTTACTTTATAAAAATTTCAACATTTCTATTTTTGGCTTCAGCTACATTATCTGCTGTTTTAACCTGTAAATCTTCTTCTCCATAACCTTTAGCCTTTAAAGAGAGTACCTCAATCCCTCTATCTTTCAAGATAGACTCAATCAATTTTGCTCGTTGTATTGAGACCTTAATATTAAGCTCATTACTGCCCTTTGTATCTGTATGACCAATAAGGTCAACCACACAAGGAGTACGCTTTTTCATCATCTCAATAGCAGTAGATAAAACCTCTTTAGACTCTTTTGTTAACTCTTTAGACTTTGGCTTAAAATATACCATATAACTCACTGGTTTTTTAGGAGAGGCAGCTAAAACTTTGCCAAAGCGTCTCTTTATCTCTTCTTTTGTCATTGTTTTAACTTCACTTATGGCAGACTCTTTATCTTTTAAATCAACATAGCTTCCTACCTTATCTAATTGACTACTACCTTTATTTGTAGAGACAACAACTGCATTTTGTTTTTTTCCATTATTCAATAAAACTACTGTTGTTTTAGACGAATTTGAAAAAAGTAGACCTGCAATAAAAGAGCCAATAACAAAGAGAGCAATAGTAAAAACAAATTGATTTTTCATCTACTTCGCCTCCACTGCAAAATGTGTACCACGGATTCCAATAATACCCTCAGGTATACGAAATTTGACTGATTTAGGAGAGAGCTTTCCAATTTTTCCAGAAGTAAAAATGGCTTTACCTTTTTTTAAAAAAACATCTATATCAAACTCTTCTTCCTCGGGTTTAACCTTAAATATATTAATAACAAAAGTAGCTTTTTCTCCAAGAGATATGGTTGTACCATCATCAAAAACCATACCGATAGAACTGTTTTCCTTAGTGATAATCACGTCACCATTCTCTAAACTAGAACCTACTTTAAGCATAACTATCTTCTTACCTTGTTTAAGTTCTGCTTTACCTGTTAATGTTTTCACAAATCCTACATCAGCAAATAAAAAATTGCTGAAGATTAATACCAACATGACTACTGTTTTCACCATACACACCTTTTAAATATTATTATACTACACTAACTTATTTATATAAAATTAATCCTTGTTCTATCAATAAAAATAGAAAAAGTTGTAAAAAAAGTCTTATTACTCTACAAAAGAGCTTTAAGAGGTTTTTCTTGAGCAATCACTTGTGGTATAGGTGGTGTTTTCTTTTTTTCCTTTATCGGTGTAGTTTTTAGTACCAATCCTACATTTTTAAGTTGTTTTGCTCGTACAATATTTTCCAAATCAGAAATAGAAGATTTTTTACTAAAGCCTTCTCTTAATACAACCAAATTAACATCGCTATAGTGCATCAGATAAAAACTCTCCTCTGCAATATCAAAAGAACCCGTATCGATAAATATATAATCATACTCCCTCTTTAAAATAGTTAAAAGCTCTTCAAATCGAGGTGAAAGTATTAACTCCATAGGGTTTGGAGGGGTAGGACCAGAAGGTATAATGTTTAAATTAGGATGATTGGTAGTAAAAATAACATTACCAAGATTATCACGCTCACTTAAATAAGTACTCACACCACTATATTGCTGTTGCATTCCAAAATATTCATGTACAGAAGGATTATGCATATCCAAATCTATAAT
>JALUMR010000111.1 GCA_027055805.1 Campylobacteraceae bacterium | reverse complement strand
TATACTGATGTACTCATTGATGCACTCTATGACTACTATGGAATGAAAAGAGCATAAATGGCAATCGACCCAAAAGAGTTACGTAAAGCTCAACTCATTATGTTAGAGATGTTGGTGGAGTTTGATGCCATTTGTCAAAAGTATAACTTAAAATATTGGTTAGATTCAGGTACGCTTTTGGGTGCTGTACGTCATAAGGGGTTTATACCTTGGGATGATGACATTGACCTATCTATGCCTGTAGAAGATTATAGAAAATTTAAAACAATAGCTCAAGCTGAACTCTCTGATAATGTTTTTTTTCAAACAAGAGAAACCGATAAAGAGTTTAAATTTGACTACATAAAATTGCGTTCAAACAAGGCTTCCATAGTAGAGTTTCATGAAAAAGATAAAGAGATAGCGTATCATCAAGGGGTTTTTATAGATATTTTTCCTATGTTGACACTTCAAAATACAGAGTTCTATCAAGCATTTTATAAAGATGCCTTTAAGCTTATTCGAGATGTATCTTCAATTAGTCTCCATACCCCAAATGGAAAAGACCATCCACATGTTAGAAAGGCTTTGTTAAATGCATTAAATGAGATGCATGAGGGTTGGGAAAAAGAAAATTTAAAAGTAATCTATTCGGGAAAGATGCCTGATGTTGCTGCTTGGTTTGATATTGGTGAAATATTTCCTTTAAAAAAAATAATTTTTGAAGGATTAGAGTTTTATGCTCCTAAAAATCCTAACCATTATTTAGGTGAAAATTATTCTTTCAACTTCATGGAGCTACCTCCTGAAGATAAGAGAACCATTCATGCACATGAGATAAATATCAACTATTGATTTTTATCAATTTTACAATAAAACTATTTGCTATAATAAAGCAATCAAAAATCAAGGGATAAACATGTCTGTAATTATAAACTCTACTATTAAAACCAATGCATTAGGGCGTTGGTATATTGAACTAAACGATAGTACCAAAGAGGATCATATGGAAATCTGTTTAGATGTCAATGAGTATGCACTTAAAATAGAAGCAATAGGTGCAGAGTATGGAGGAGAAGTTGAGGTTGCTTGGTCTGCTGAAGATGATGTAAGCAAAGAGCAAATAAATGAAGTACGAATGCAGATGAATGCCTATGAGCAAGAGCGTGAGCAACAAAAAGCTGCTGAAGAAGCAGGTGAAATGCCACAAACTCACCAAGCTGATGGAACACCTAATTTTTAAATTTATGAACTCGATTTAGTTTATATTTAATCTCTCCATTTAAAATCTCAATGACTGAAAAGAAATTTTCAGTCTCTACCCAGTAGGTTCCATCTTCTTTTGTCTCCAAATAGTCCAGATAAATTTTTTTACCAAGTTCTAAAAACTCAGGGTCACCAGTGTAGAGATTTTGAGGAATATTTAAATAGTGTAGAGGGTTTAAGGCTCGTTCATTTTCAAAAGAGAATGCTCCCTCGTAATCACGTCGTAGACTTGAAAGTGTTGCATCAACTCCTAGTTTGTCGGCTAACATTGCCCCTAAAGAGCGAATGTACGTTCCCTCTGAAACCACAGCTTCAAAGTGTACAAAAGGGTGTGAGTAGTTGATGAGGTGAATGTCATAAATGGTAGAACTAATCTCTTTTAGCTCTACCTCTTTTCCCTCTCGTGCCAAATCATAAGCACGTCGTCCATTGACCTTTTTAGCTGAAAATTTGGGTGGATAGTAGGTAAGTTCTCCTCGTAGGCTCTCTAGTGCTTGGTAGAGGTCATTGATGGTAAGTTTAGGAACGATTTTTACTGAGTCTACATTTTCAATGTCTAAGCTTTGCGAGTTTACACCTAACCACAAGGTAGCCGAGTAGGCTTTGGGTGTTTTTTTTAGGTATTGAAAAAGTTTAGGGTATTGACCAGTAGCAACAATAAGACAACCTGTAGCAAAGGGGTCAAGTGTTCCCGAAAAACCTACTTTTTTGGTGTTGTATTTTCTTTTTACATAACCCATGTAGCTGTTAGAGGAACGGAAAATGGGTTTGTTTACTACAAATAATCTGTTCATCTATACCGACTGAACAAAAGAGCTTAAAATCTCTCTTTTGCTTCCCCCAAAGTTGATTTTTAGTTTGTACTCTCTTCCTGATTTAGTAGAACTTTGTACTCTTCCGATTCCAAAGATTTTATGTTTAACTAAGTCCCCTTTTTTAAAGCTTGGGGCTTTGGTAATTTTGAGTGATTCTCCTTGAATAAGTCCTGCTTCTGAAAGGAAACGGCTTTTATCTATACGTTTTCTTTGCCCCTTATAGAAACGACTGTCTACATAACAAAGTGTTAGGTCAGATTTGGCACGGGTAATTGCAACATAACCTAAGCGACGCTCCTCTTCCATGTTGCATCCCTCACCTAAAAGAGGGAAGAACTCCTCTTCTAAACCTATAACATAGAGATGTTCAAATTCTAAACCTTTTGAGGCATGTATACTCATAATGGTTATGGCATTCTCATCGAGTTGGTCTTGTTCACTTTGAAGTGAAATGTCGTTTAAAAACACATCTAAAGTAAGGTTTGGGTTTGTAAGAATGGCTTCTCTAAAGTACCCATAAAACTCATCTATATTTAGTACTCTCTCTTGACCTTCTGGAGTGGAAGCATAGAAATTTTTCATACCTATAAGCTCTTCAAAAAGTTCAATGAAATTGTAGAGTGACTTGTCCAATTCTATTCGTAGAGTTTCAATATCCTCTGCAAACTTTTTTAGTGAAGCAGCCGCTTTTTTACTGACGATGGTAGAGAGTTCAGCTACATCTTTCTCTTGTATAAGAGAGAAGATAGAGTACTTATTTTCAAAAGCAGCTTTTTTTAGTTTATCTATGGTTACTTTCCCTATGGCACGTTTTGGCTTATTGACAACACGTTCTAAAGAGAAGTCATCATGGGGGTTAGAGAATAGTCTAAAGTAGGAGATAATATCTTTTATCTCTGCTCTATCATAAAAACGCATACCTCCTAAAAGTTTAAAAGGAAGCCCCTCTTTTGTAAAGCCCTCTTCAAGTGAGCGTGAAAGGGCATTGATTCGGTAAAGAACAGCAATTTCATCTGAAGATACACCTTTTGCAAGTAATACTTTTACCTCTTTTGCAATAGCACGTGACTCCAACGATTCATCCAACGAATGAAAAACTTTAACGGCTATTCCATCACCTTTATGAGAAGTTAGTTTTTTCCCTATACGTTGTCTATTATGTTCTATAAGTTCATTGGCAGCTTTAAGTATGGGACTTGTAGAACGGTAGTTGGTTTCAAGTTTAACTGTTTTTGTGTTTTTGAACTGTTCTGAAAACTCTAAAATATTACGAATATTTGCCCCACGCCAACCATAGATACTCTGGTCATCATCTCCTACAACACAGAGGTTTCCATGTTCTGAAGCCAAAAGTTCTAAGAGCTTAAACTGTAGCTCATTGGTATCTTGGTACTCA
The DNA here is from genome assembly GCA_027055805.1 of Campylobacteraceae bacterium. Lineage (GTDB taxonomy): Bacteria > Campylobacterota > Campylobacteria > Campylobacterales > Sulfurovaceae > UBA1140. The sequence continues at coordinate 5,294 of JALUMR010000111.1, read as the reverse complement.
TCAACCATGATATATTGGTAACGGTTTGAGGTCTCTTCTCTCAGCTCTTTGTCTTGATTTAATATTTGATAAGTAAGCATAAGTAGGTCATCAAAATCTACCAGATTATTTTCCGTAATTTCTGTCTCATAAGCCTTATAAATGCCAGCTATCTGTTTATAGTCAGGAAGTTCTGCTTTTTTTATAATTTCATCTGCACTTAAAAGAGTGTTCTTATATTTAGAAATCTCAGAGTTTATAAAAGCGATGTTCAAGTCTACTTTTTTTTCTTTTGCAATACGTTTAATAATCCGTTTTTTATCATCAGAATCAATAATTACAAAATTATTGGCACGTCCTAGCTTTTCAATATGAAATTTTAAAAATAGAAGACCAAATTTATGAAAAGTACAAAGAAGTGGCATAGAAGATGTTTTATGAGTTATGAGTGCATTGGCACGTTCACGCATCTCTTTTGCAGCTTTATTAGTAAAAGTTAAGGTTAGAGTGTTTTGTGGGTCAATACCTACTTCAGAGATAAGATAGCCTAATCTTGTGGTTAAAGTTTTTGTTTTTCCACTACCAGCTCCTGCTAAAATAAGTTGGGGTCCATCAATATGTTCTACTGCTTCACGTTGTGCGTCATTTAGGGCTTCTAATACTTTTTTCATAGCTTGATTATAACACTTTATTGATTAATTTTTAATATATAGTGTTGAATCATAAAAAAATGATAAGTTCTAATTATATTTTTATCTAAAGATATTTGTTGACCTTATGAAGAAGTTTAAATATAATTAGATATAATAATTTTAATAAAGATTATAAGGGAATGTAATGTTAAAAGATTTTGTAAAGATGGAGACATTTTTAACGGTCGCACGTGAACGGAGTTTTTCGAAGGCATCAGCCAAGTTGGGTATATCTCAACCAGCTGTAACACAACAGATTAAATATATTGAGAACTATCTTGAAGCTAAAATTATAGATAGAAAGAAGAATGGTATTAAGCTTACACCAGAAGGAGATGAACTTTATAAGGTTGTTGCTCAACTTGAAAAATCTATTATATCGCTTGAAAAAGATGTTTTGAAAATTATTAAAAAAGAGATGACTTTTAGATTGTCTGCTTCTTATACTATCGGTTCTTATGTCATTCCTGGTGAATGTCTTAATACTATTAGTGAAAGTATTGGCAATGATGTTACTCTTAGTATTGATACAACCGATAAAATCATTCAAGGTTTAAAAGATAGAAAATTTGATGTAGGACTGATAGAGTCTCCACTTTTTGATGATGATTTAATATATAGAGAGTGGTTTGATGATGAGTTGGTAATTTTTTCTAATACACTTTTACCTAAAACAGTTAATACTGAAGAGCTTTATGAGTATAAATGGGTCTGTCGAGAAGAGGGTTCACATACAAGAAAGTTAATATCTGAAGTTTTTGAAGAGCTTGGTGTTTCGTGTAAAAGTTTTAATGTTTTATCTGAAGTGAGTAACACAACTGCTGCCTTGCAGAGTGTAAAACGTGCCAGTAAAGATTCTGACCAGCCTGTAGTCTCTGTTATTTCTAAACATGCTATTGCAGAAGAGGTAAAACGTGGAGAACTTTTTGAGTCAAGAATTTATGGTTTTACCATGAGTCGTAAATTTTATATTGTTTATACCAAAGATAATAAAAACAACGTATTTATTGATAATGTGGTAAATTATATTATAAGTGGAAAATGTTAAACTTACCTTTTCTTCTTTTTTAGAAGCTTTGCATTCTCTGGATTATTTAAGAGGGCATTCATAGAGTTGTCCTCCTCTTCAACTTCTTCTTTAATCTCCTCTACTTGTGAAGATGGAGAAGCATTTATCAATATTGGGTATTCTCCCATAAAAATTTGTTTTATTGTCGCTATTGGAACTTGTACTAATGCACCAATATTTTCTGGTCCAAAGCCTGCTTCAAAGGATAGATATTCATTTTCTAGTGAAGCAGATTCAAAAGAGTAGTTTGCTAGCATAAAAAGTGTAATTTCAGGTAAAGATTTCTGTATTACATGAGGTAAAGCAGGTTCAAACTTAACTTCTGAAACTTCACACGCTACAGAAAACTCTTGGTTGTTGTCAAACATATATTGAATGATTTTTACTATATGTTCTCTCATGATTGTTTGAAATTCTTCTGTTTCTAAAATTTTATATTGCATTTGTATGACTCTTTATAATTTAATGTTAATATTTTTTTGTATTTGGAATCCTATCATAGCATTCATTAAGGCAAAGTGTGAATAGTTTTTAATATCTTCACTTTTAATATTTTTCAGTATTAGGAACTCTTCTGAGAGAAGTTTTTCTCTTAAGGTTCCTTCTAATAGTGGGTTAATAGGTGTACTCCACTGCTTCCCATCGTAAAAAGCGATATTGGCAATAGTAGTATCGGTAAGTAAACTATTTTTTTCAATAATAATATCATCATAAGCATTATCTAAGAGCTCATTTAGCTCTTCTCTATCAGAATATTTATAACTATAGTTAATGTTGCTCTTAACTATTTTAAAAGATTTGATTTTTTTAGGAGTGTAAGGAATATATTCGACAGAGTTTATTTCACTATCATAAAGAATACGACAACGGTAAAGTCCTTTTTGTGGTGCCTCTATAAACTCTTCAAGGTTTAAAAGTTTTTTTTCATCAAAGAGTTCAAGTCGGCTTTTGTTGCAACGTCTGTTGTGCCATTCTATGTTTATAACTTGACCATCTTCTATTTTGATGGTCTCTAGTAACTCTCTCTTTATCATTTTTTACTCAAATAAGTCTGTAGATAAGTAACGTTCAGCCGTATCACAAAGAATGGTTATTATGGTTTTTCCTTTGTTCTCTGGACGTGAAGCCAGTTCAAAAGTAGCTGCCACATTTGCCCCAGCAGAGATACCAACAAGCAGACCTTCTGTTTTTGCAACTTCTCTTGCCATCTCAAATGCTCTCTCGTCATCTATAGTAATCACTTCATCATAAATTTTTTGGTTAAGAATTTGAGGTATAAAACCTGCTCCAATTCCTTGAATCTTATGAGGAGCTCCTAAACCACCTGAAAGTACAGCTGAGTTACTTGGTTCTACGGCTACAGCTTTTAGTGTAGGAATTTTTTCTTTTAAAACTTCAGATGTTCCAGTAAGTGTTCCACCTGTTCCGACTGCTGCTACAAAGTAGTCTACATTGTTATTCGTATCTTTTAAAATTTCTAAAGCAGTTGTTCTTCTATGTATGGCAGGATTATCAGGGTTATTAAACTGTTGCAGTACAAAACCATTTAACTCTTTGGCTAAACTTTCAGCTTTTGCTATGGAGCCATTCATTCCCTCTTTGGCAGGAGTTAAAACTATCTCTGCTCCTAAATGAATAAGCAGTTTACGACGCTCTATACTCATAGAGTCAGGCATGGTTAAAATAAGTTTTAGACCCTTTGACGCACAGATAGCAGCCAAACCGATACCTGTGTTTCCTGAGGTTGGTTCAATAATGGTTGAGTCTTTATCTATTTTCCCAGACTTTAACGCCTCATTTACCATGTTTAGGGCTATTCTGTCTTTAACCGATGAAGTAGGGTTCATAAACTCACACTTTGCTAAAATGGTAGCTCCTGAACGTTCAGAGAGTTTGTTGAGTTTAACTAAGGGTGTGTTTCCTATGAGTTCTTCTATGTTGTTTGCTATCATTTTTTATCCTTTTGGGGCATGGACTTTAGTCCATGATACGAGACTAAAGTCTCTGTTCCTATTTTTCCTTTTGGGGCATGGACTTTAGTCCATGATACGAGACTAAAGTCTCTGTTCCTATTTTCCTTTTGGGGCATGGACTTTAGTCTATGATACAGAGACTAAAGTCTCTGCTCCTATTTTTCCTTTTGGGGCATGGACTTTAGTCCATGATACAGAGACTAAAGTCTCTGTTCCTAAACGATGCTATAAGCAATGGTCTCACCTGCATACATAGGAACCACTGTACCATAAATAGCAGGAACTACAAAAGGTTTTTTCTCTAAAGTGATGATTTTTGCAGGAACGGTAATATTTGTATAGATTTTTTGAGCATTTCCTGAGATAAACGCCTGAAGATTTTCAAGGTTTGAGTGTTCCATAAAAAGCTCTGTTAAAACTTGCAGAGCTATAGGAGAGGTAAATACACCAGCAGCACATCCACACGCCTCTTTGGCATGTTGAGGGTGTGGAGCTGAGTCAGAACCAAACATCACTTTGGGGTGACCTTCTAGTGCTACTTTACGTAGTGCCTCTCTGTCTTCTGGTCTTTTTGCAATAGGTTTACAAAAAAGATGAGGTTGAAGCATTCCTCCTGCTACATCATCAAGAGTAATGAGTAGATGATGAAGTGTAATGGTTGCATATAAGTTCTCAAACTTATCAAGAGCCTCTACTGATGCTTTGGTAGTGATATGCTCCATAATAATTTTGAGTTTAGGAAAGTTGGTCGCCAACATCTCATAGATAGAGACAAATTCTGCTTCTCTATCCATTACAAACCCATTGGTCTCACCATGAACACACAGTGGAATGTTAAGTTCTGCCATAGCATCAAGAGTGGGGCGAAGTTCATCGACATCAAAGCCACTTAACCCACCCTCTGAGTTGGTAGTTATACCAGCTGGGTAAAGCTTTATAGCTATTAGTTCATCTTTTACAGATTCTAAAAACTTTTTGGTGTAGGTAGGCTTAAAAAAGAGGGTCATATAAGGAGTAAAGGTATCATCACCTATAGCAGAGTTAATTCGCTCTTTATATGCTAACAATGCCTCTTTAGTATCAACAGGAGGTACAAGGTTTGGCATAATAATAGCTCCTGCAAAGTCTCTTGAGCTAAGAGGAGCAACTGTTTTAAGCATCTCTTCATCACGTAGGTGTAAGTGCATATCGAGGGGAGAGTTTAGAGTTATAGACATAGGTTAGTCTCCTGTATTAAAATTGCTGTATTTTACCGATTGTTAGCTTGAAAGTAGGGAGGTCTATTTAAATCTATAGGTCAAAAGAGAGATTAGTAAATGCCCCTTCAACGCTTAATGCATTCTTATAGCGTGAAGAGAGTACTCGTACATTTTTAGTCTGCATGTCACATATAGCAATACGAAAGCTTACGCCCATTTGTGGCTCAGTGATGCAGATGATTTTTCCTTCATACTCTCGTGTGGCGTGGATGATGCCTTGTAGTTTTGGAAAAAAATATTTGGGGTAACTTAGTGGGGTAATCTCAACAATCTTAATATGCTCTTTTTTTTCAAGGCTATCCAATATAAGTTGTGCATCTTC
>JALUMR010000110.1 GCA_027055805.1 Campylobacteraceae bacterium | reverse complement strand
ACAGCCCTCTGCCGACCCTGATAAGCTCGATACAACGGATAAGCAGACAAGACCATAAAGAGCAATAACAAAACAAGAGGCAATACCACAGGTTGGTTCCACTCTTCTTGTTTTTTGGCTCTTAATTTGGCATCTATTCGTTTGTATTTTAGTGTATTGTTTGCCATAGCATGGGGTAGGACATTACTATACCATTGATGAGTTAGTGCCAGTGATTTAGGGTGAAAACCCCAGACCCATGGGGCATCTTCTTGGGCTATTTTTAGCATTTCTCTTATTTTTTCTAAACGTATAGGAGAATTTTTCATGGTCTTTATCTCCTCAAAAAGTTTGTCAAACTTTGGGTTTTGGTAGTTTGAAGAGTTTATTCCTACACCATTTGTTTTAACAGAGGCATTACCACCATAGAGAAGAAACAAGAAGTTTTCAGGGTCTGGATAGTCTGCATTCCAACCCCATGAAAAGAGTTGAGCTTTTCCTTTTCGGACCTTGTCTTGAAAACGGTTGTAGTCACTAGAGCGAATGACCAACTGAATACCCAATCTGTCAAACTGTTTTCGTCTCCAATCCATAAGTGACCTATCATCAGGTCCAGTGGCTGTGGTATCGTAGTAGAGTACCAAAGGTTTACCTGTCTTTTTTGAAATACCATTTGGGTACCCTGCTTCTGCCAAAAGTTGTTTGGCAACTTCTAAAGATTTTCTTACGCGTTTTCCATCTTTCCAATCATAAACAACCTTATTGGTTCCTCGTTCACCCTCTTCATAACCAAAAATTCCAGGAGCAATAGGTCCTTGTGCAGGAAGACCTCTCTCATTTCTAAAGATAGAGATATACTCCTCTTCATTTTGCGCAATACTAATAGCTTGACGTAACTTTTTAGCCGACTCAGAGTAGCCACCTACAACAGGGTCTACCATATTAAATGCCAAGTAAAAAATAGAGGGTTCAACTGAACCTTTTAAAAAAATGCCTTTTTTAACCATCTCCTCACTTAAACCCATGTCACCACCTGAAGAGATTTGAACAGCTTGGTCAAAAGCTTCAGAACTAATTCCTGAAGCATCATAATAGCCTTGAAGAAACTTATTCCATAGAGGAATGCTCTCTTTTTCTAGTGAATAGATTATCTCTTTAATAAATGGGAGTTTTTTTCCTGAATCTTTAAGTAACTCTTTTGAAACATTTGATTTTTTTGCCTCTTCTAGGCTAAGAGTTGGGTAATACTCACTATGGTAGTTAGGGTTTGCTACCAATCGCATCTGTTTATTTGGGTTATTCTCTGCCAAATAGTAAGCTCCTGTACCCACAGGATACCAACGCAAGGTTAAGTTTTTTTCTATCAAACCTTGTTGTTGATAAAAAAGGTCTGCCTCCCAAGGAATGGGTGCAAAAAAGTTCATGCTCAGCCAGTAAGAGAACTGAGGGTAGAGACCTTTAAGCTTAATTTTTAAAGTGTAGTCATCTACAACGGTAACGCCTTCTATATTATAGGCACGTAAATCAAGTGGCTCATTTTTAGCCTTTTTTGCTTTGGCAATGGCTGTGATTTCTTTAGAAAACTCCTCCAATCCTACTATATATTCTTGAAACACATCCAACACAGGTGAGTGATTTTGTCGGACAGCCATTCTCTTAATAGCATAGGCGTAATCTTCTGCTTTTAACCCACGAAATGCTGTTTTTTCAAAATCATCAAGTGTTTTAATCTTTTCTAACTCATCATTATTCAAAGTACCATAGAGTAAGTCACCTTTTTCATTTTTTACAAAAGAGGGGTGGTTTTGGTAGTTTATATCTTCTCTAAGATTTAATGTATATTCTGAAAAAGCTAGACTCTTATCATCCTCCTCTACTTCATTTCCTTTACTGTCCAAATACCGTATAATTGGCATTTTTGTTAAAGTCAACGGTTCCAAGGCATAAGGACGTTTTAGGTAGTTGTACTGCAAAGGTGGCTCATAAATCTGTCCCATAATCGCCCACTCATTAGAACTGTAGGACACAACAGGGTCTAAACGTTTTGGTGGAATAGAAAAAGAGGAAAAAAGTACCTCCCCTTTTGCTTTTTTACTATCTTGTGGGCTATTCCACACATCAGCATAAACATTAATGCCTATAAGTAATAGTAAGAGGATTTTAAAAAAATATCGATTCATTGGTTTTACTCTCTCTAAATTCATTAAGTCATTATACTTGAAAAATCCTTT
>JALUMR010000109.1:3771-8846 GCA_027055805.1 Campylobacteraceae bacterium | reverse complement strand
AAGAGACTTTTTATAGTATTTTTTTGCAAAACCCAGCTTGTTTTGTCGTGCAAAAGCTGTGGCAATATTGTAGTAGATTTTAGCATTCATCTCTTTCTCTTCTCCTAAGGCTTTTTTGTAGTGGACTATCGCTTTGTTGTACTGAGTATTTTGATAGAGTGCGTATGCTAAGTTGTACTCTATTTGCTTGGTTGGGGTTATTTCTTGGTAGTAGTTTATAGCCTCTGCATAATTTTTCTCTTCACTTTTTGTTTGAGCTTGATGCAAGTACCAAATGTCAAAAACACCTGCTTGAAGAGGTTCAGGTTGAATGTAAAAGAGTAAAAGAAAAATGCTACTCTGTTTTAGAGGAAAAAAGAGAAGTGCCAAAAGCATTAATGCCACTCCTAACGGATACGAAAAATACTCTTTGTATTGAGGAAGGTTATAGTGCTTCTTTTGAGAGCTTTTTTGACTACTGCTAATATGCGTCATAATAGTTGTCACATCCTCCCCTGACCATGAAAACGGTTGGTAGTACCCCTCTGAACTTTGACAAAGTATTTTCATAGAGAGGTTTGTTTTTGGAGTTATGGCAAGAGTAGAGAGTGTGATGTTTTTAGATTTTAAATAACTCAACTCCTCACCCCTAGCAACATCTTCACCTCCATCACTTAGTAAAATGATGTGTCGGTTTTGATGATTTTTTAGTAAAGAGCTACTGGCTTCCAAGGCAGAAAAGAGGTTGCTGTTTGGGGCAAACTTTTGGGTAATGTTGGCATCTTTGAGCAGTGAAGTAAGCAAGGTGTTCTCCTCACTTACTGGGTAGAGCATGTAGGCATCGTTGGCGTATAAAATCAGACCTATCTTATAGCCCACAGCCTTTTGTATAAATATCTGAGCTTTCTCTTTTGCCAAAGCCAACCGTGAGGGGAAGATGTCTGTTTGTTTCATAGAGCCTGACATATCTAGTGCCAAAACAACAGAGGGTTTTGTTTGGGTTACTTCTAAAAAAGGTAGCCGTGTCACAGGTCTAGTAAGTGCGACTATAAAGAGAACCATAGATAGTAAAAAGAGATGGTAACGTGTTCTACTACTAAACGTTTTTGCTGAGACAAAGAGTTTTTTTCGTATCTCTTTGGTCATAACATTGTGAAAAGGTTCACTTTTTTTACTCCATGAGCGTAGCCAAAACCCAAAAGGAATCACCAAGAGTAGTAAAAAAAGAGGAGTTTGAAAAAACATTACATCACCTCCCTTCGTTTAGAGATAAAGAGTAAAAGTGTCGCAGACAACAGTACCAAAAACAAAACGTAGGCAAAGCGATGTTGAGGAAGAGAGATGCTTGTGTACTCTACGGTACTCTTCTCTAGGGTATTGATGTCATTGTAGACCTCTAACAACGCCTCCTTATCTTTTGGGTTATAGGCTTTGGTATGGTTTGCTTTGGCAATAATCTTCATCATGTTACTACTGCTTTTGTCTATGATAATACTGTAGATTTTTATCTGATACTTTTTAGCAAGTTTAAGTGCAATGGTTAGTGGAGCTTTACTTGAGGATTCCTCTCCATCGCTTAGGAGTATGATGATTTTACTTTTGCTTTTACTCTCTTTTAAGGCTTTGGTACAAGATACAATGGCATCTACCAGTGCTGTACTTTTTCCTAAAACACCTATTTTTAAACCCTTGACCAGTTGTATTTGAGGAGCTTTGTCAAAACTGAGAGGGGAGATGATGCTACTATGTGTACCAAATGCCACCAATCCAATACGGTCATCAGAACGTTTTGCAATAAAGGAGCCAACTACCTCTTTGACTACCTCTAAACGGGTTTTGTTGTACTCTTTGGCATCAAAACCATACATACTCATGGAACCACTGCTGTCAAGAGCCAACATAATGTCTACGGAGTTTTTCTTCATGCTTTTTTGAGGAGCATAGACAAGAGGGTCAGCCAGAGCCAAAATGGCAAAAAGTATCATAAGATGTTTTAAAATACGCTCTAGCCGTGAAGTGGCTTTTTGGGTTTGAGAGAACAAAAGAAGATGAGGAAAATAATAGGCATCTTGTTTGGACGATTTAAAATGGTTCAACAGTAAAAAAAGAGGAATCAGCAAAAGTACAAAAGGGTACTGAAAGGTAAACGTATCAAGCATCATTGTCTCTTTTCTCTTTGAGAAGCTTTTTTATCTCATCTTCTAACTCTTTTGGCATGGCTGTAATGTTTTGAATATATTTATACTTTTTTAATTTTTCTTCTAGTGCTAAAAACTTGGGTTGTGTTAGCTCATCGGTGAAAATACTTTTGCCATAATAAGAAAATTGTAGAGCTGTTTTTTTTGCATCTCTAAAGTCACAGTTCTCTAAAATTTTAAGATAATAACGCAGACCTTTTTTCTTTTTATTATAAAAATATTTAACTATACAAAAAGAACCCCCTACTAAGAAAAATATAGTCATAGTAAGGTATACGAAAAAATAGTCGCTAATCTCTGTAGGAGGTAAAATATCATTAAGAGGCATAAGAGTTTAATCTATCTCAATGGTTTGCATAATGGTATCAATCACATCATCTACCATAAGCTCTTCACTTTGTGCTTCATATGAGAGAATGATACGATGCCTTAAGACATTTTTGACACAAAGAGCAATGTCAATGGGTGAGACTTCCGTTTTCCCCCTCATATAAGCAGAAGCTTTTACGGCTTTAAGTAAATCAATCGTTGCTCTAGGACTTGCACCATAGGCAATGCTCTTCTCTAATGCTGGTAGATTGTATTTTGTAGGCTCTCTAGTAGCAAAAACAAGCTTGACGATGTAGGTGGTGAGCGCATCATCTATATAGACAGCTTTTACCTCTTTTTGCATTGCTTGAAGACGCTCTTTGTTGAAAATCTGTTCTATAGCTTCAAATGTGTCACTGGCTGACTTTTTAGCTATCTCAAACTCTTCTAGTTCACTGTTGTAACCCACCATAACTTTGAGCATAAATCTGTCGAGTTGTGCTTGAGGAAGAGCATAGGTTCCCTCTTCATCTATGGGATTTTGTGTGGCAAGTACAAAAAAAGGCTCCTCGACTTTAAAACTCTGCTCACCAATGGTTACTTGTCTCTCTTGCATCACCTCAAGCAGGGCAGATTGTACTTTTGCTGAAGCTCTGTTTATCTCATCACACAACAGTAAATGAGTAAAGACAGCACCTTTTTTTAGTTGAAACTCTTCTGTTTTTGGGTTATAAATCTCTGCACCCAATATATCGGAAGGGAGCAGGTCTGCTGTAAACTGTATGCGTTTAAAATCAAGCCCTATGGTTTTTGCTAAACTGTTGACAGCTTTGGTTTTTGCAAGTCCAGGAAGACCCTCTAGTAATATATGACCTTGCGACAACAATCCTATGATGATGGCATCTATCATTTCGCTGTGACCAATAATGTGTTTTGATATTTCTGATTTTAATTCTTTGATGGTATCGTTCATAGATAGAGTATAACATTGAAGTGTAAAAAGTATGTAAATTTCATAAGAAAAACTTATGGAATTTTTTACACTTTTTTTATAGTAACCTGCTATGCTTCTTTTAAAATAGAAGGAATAATTATGAATAAAAGTATTATAAAACTAACAACTATCGCAATCATGCTCTTTATGGGAACTACTGTTCAGGCAGACAACAAAAGCCCTTTTGACTACCAACTAAAAGCTAAAAAAATCTCAGAAAATGTCTACTGTTTCTTTGGAGCTTTAGAGACAATCTCTAAAAAAAACGGAGGAAATATGGTCAACAGCTGTTACGTTCAGACAAAAGAAGCTTTTGTTGTCATAGACAGTGGACCTACCTTTGCTTACGCTAAACAAGCCTATGCTCATATGCAAAAAATAGCCAATTTACCTGTAAAGTATGTCATCAATACCCATGACCACGATGACCACTGGTTAGGAAACAGTTTCTACAAAAGCAAAGGAGCAACCCTTATAGCATCAAAAAACTGTGAGGAGAATATCGTTGTAGGTATGAAAACACGTATGGGAACAACCTTAGGAAAAAAACTTTTTGGTCAAACAAAAATAGTAAAGATTGATAAAATTGTAGATGATAATCTTACTTTAACTGTAGGTGACGAGAAGTTTGAAATTACTCAACCCATTTCAATTGCCCACACCAATGGTGATTTGATTGTCTACTTACCTAATAAAAAGGTACTGTTCGTGGGAGACTTACTTTTTAATGGTCGATTAACATCCCTTAGAGATGGTTCTATATTGGGTTCTTTGGAAGCGTTAGATGTTATTGACAGTTATCATGCAAAGAATATCATAGGGGGACATGGCTATGAAACTGATGAAAATGCAACTGCTGAGTTTAGACAATATTTATCAGAAATAAAAAAACAAGTCCTAAAGGCACAAGATGAAGATGTAGGGATGGAGCAGATAACACAAAAAGTTAAAATGCCATACTTTAAAAAAAATAAACTCTACGATGAGCTACACAATCGCAACGTCTTAGATGCGTATAAAGAGTTAGAGATGATGGAGGATGATGAGGAGTGAGCCGTCTATTTTAATGTTGTTCTACGCTCTTTTTTAAAATTATGTTAAAATGCTAATAAAAAAGAGAACATGAATTTACATATTAAAACCATCACTCATATATTACTGTTTTTTTTCCTCTTTACTCCCATGCTTTTTGCCAATATACTACCCCCAAACACTCTACCTTTTCAAACCATAAAAGAAGCCAATGAAGCTTATGAAAAAGGAGAGTTCCGTAAGAGTAGTATGCTTTTTCAGTCATTAAAGATAGAAGACCCTACGGTACTTTATGACCAAGCCAATGCAGAGTATAAGGCTGGAATGTATGATGATGCTTTGAAGCATTATGCTAAATCTAAAGGAATTGATGAAGCAACACGTCTTTATAATATGGGGAATTGTTATTTTCAAAAGGGTGATTTTAAATCTGCTATAAAACAGTATACAGCTTCTCTAAGGTTAAAAAGTGATGAGGATGTTATGCATAACTTAAAACTGGCAAGAGAGAAGAGAAAAGAGCAGAACAAAGATAAAAAGAAAGAGGAACCCAAAAAGAAAAA
>JALUMR010000109.1:0-3671 GCA_027055805.1 Campylobacteraceae bacterium | reverse complement strand
AAAGAGGAACCCAAAAAGAAAAATCAAGAAGATAAGAAAAAAAATAATAATAAAAAAGAGTCCGATAAAAAGAACTCAAAGTCTCAAAAAGATACAGATGCAAGTAAGAAGCACGAGAGAGAAAAAAAGATGAGTCCAAAAGAGAAAATGAGAAAGAAAGAGTTGAGTCATTTACTTAAACAGTTAAGCAAAAAGAAGATGCCTACAATGATGTATCAGGGCAAAGAGAATAAAGGGGAAAATGATGATAAAAATCCTTGGTAAAATGTTGTGCATGGTATTGTTTTTAGGGCTAAATCTGTATGCAGGAAGCATAAAGTCAATGGTAGACTCACAAGAGATAGCACGAGGTGATTCTGTACTTTTTAGTATTACTGTAGTAGGGGAAGATAGTGACCCTTTACCCGAACTAAAAGAGATAGATGGTATGAAAATAGAGCAGATAACACGAAATAAAAGTTCTGACTTTGTTCATGTTAATGGTAAAAGTATTATGCAACATACTACAACGATAACTTATGAGTTTAAGCCAAAGTATAATATGACCATTCCTGCTTTTCAAGTGAAAGTAGATGGAACAATAGAGACAAGTAAAGCCATAAATTTAAAAGTAGTAGAACCTATAGCAGGAAGTAAACCCAAAAATAAGTATTTTTCGTTAGATATGAAGCTTAATAAAACAAAAGCTTATGTGGGTGAAGCTGTTATTGTTACGGTTTACTTTAGACAAAATATAAATATCAAGCTGATGGAATTGGACTATAAAAAACCACTGTTTTCTAAATTTTTCTCTAAACAGTTGGAGGGAGAAAATACTTATAAAGAGGGAGTCTATACTGTACATGAACTCAAATATCTGCTAATACCTAAAGAAGAGGGAACGATAGAACTAGAACCAACTACAGCAAAGGTGGCACAACGGGTTCAAGAGCGACAAGAGGGAGGGTGGTTTGCAAATGTTCCAAAGTGGAGTAACATTGCTTCTCCTTCACCTACTTTAGAAGTTCTTCCTGCCCCTAGTTCGTATGATGTGGGAGGTGATTTTACTTTAACCTCTTCCATAGATAAAGAAGAAGTTAAAGCCAATAAACCAGTAAATGTAACCATAGAGCTAAAAGGTGAGGGGAGTTTAGAAGATTTTGCTGGTATAAAGTTTGACATTCCTGATGTTACCGTCTATAGTAATGATGCTAAGATTAAGAGTAGTTATAAAGATGATAAACTCATAAGTTCTTATGCTCAAAATTTTTCTTTTATATCTGACCATGATTTTACTATTCCATCAAAAGAGATTCAAGTTTTTAATTATAAAACGGGTGAAATTAAAACATTAAAAACAAAATCGTATAGTATAAGAGTTAAAGGTGGACGAAATCAAGAAGTTGAGGCTATATCTGCTGTTCACACCAAGAGTGTAGTGAAAAAATCTAGAAAAGGAGAGAGTATAATAGGGGAAGAGTCATTTTTTAAAAAATTTAAAAATCTACCACCCACTTTTTTACTCTTAACTCTTACTTTTGTACTTGGAGCCATGTCATCGTTTTTTGCACTCTATATTATTAAGTTATTCTCTGCTCGAAATAGAGCTAAAAACCATACTTTTAATGGACACGAAGCGTTGCAAATACTCTACCCACATATAGGAGAGAGTGCTGAGGTTGAGTTTATAGTACGTCAACTTTATGCCATAAAAAATGGAGAGAAAAAAGTTAAGTTAGATAAAGAGTTGTTGAAGGAATTGCTTAACCGATACAAGCCAAAAGAACAATAACAAAAAGGGGAGAGAATTTTGAACTATTATATATATACTAAAAGCAGAAAAGAATTTGTAGATAAAGTTTTAGAACTTGAAGAGATAAAAGTACATAAAATAGAGCTTGTTGAGATAACTACTATAGATGAGTTAAATCTCAACAGTGAAGACCATCTTTTAGTCACAGGGGACGTTAATGACATTAAGAGAGTCATAAAGTTTGCTTATGAAAATGAGGTCTCTTTAGGGATTATTCCTACTTCTGAACAAAAAGAGTTACGAGCTACTTTTGAGCTACCCTTTAAACTTCAAGAGTCTGTTCTTTTAGCACTAAATAAGTGTGAAAAGAAGATAGATTTACTTTTTTGTGAAGAGACTTTGGTATTACAAGAGGTAGTCATTGGAGAGGTTCCTCCTTTAGATAGTTTCTCTTCTTCTATGGAAAAGCAGAGTTTGTGGGAGAGAACAAAGTCAGTTTTTAGTGTATTTAAAAAAGTTCGCCATTTGAAACACACCTTTTTTACTATTACAACAGCCAAAGAGACGGTTCTAAAATTTTCAGCCATTGGTGCTGTAGGTGTAGAGTATAACAACCGTACTTTTGCCTCCAAACTAATAGCTAACTATTTGAAATTCAATGATGCCAGACTCTCTTTGGTAGTGCTTTCTCCAAGCTCTATACTTCAGTATATGGGGTATATTTTCCAGTCACACATTTTAAAGCAGACACCTGAGGTGTTACCAAAGTCAGTAGGGTATATTCATAGCAGTCTGTTACATATCGAGACAAACATAGAGCAGAAAATCACCATAGATAGACAATGTTGTATGAAAACTCCTGTTACTTTAGAGACCAAATTAGAGGCATTAAGCCTTTCCGTAGGCAAAGAATTTTGGGAAAAAAGTTCTACAGTAAAAGAGGTAAAAGAGAGTATAAAAGTAAGTCACTTGCCATCAGATGAAGAGATGTCAAGCTATTTGGAAAAAAGTATTCCTCTTTTTGCTCATGCGAGTAAAGAGCAGTTTGCAGCACTTTTTATAAACTTAAGAGAAGAGAGTAAGCTAAGTTCTACCTTTATGACTCTACTTATATTGGCAACTATGATAGCCACTTTTGGACTCTATATCAATTCAGCTTCGGTGATTATTGGGGCGATGCTTTTAGCCCCGTTAATGCAACCCATAGTTGGTGTGAGTATGGGGTTACTTCGTCAAGATATTTCACTGCTAAGTTCAGGTGCGAAAAGTGTGGGAGTAGGGGTCTTAGCTGTTCTTTTTACCTCAATGTTTATAGCACTTTTACTTCCTATAGAATCTTTAACCTCCGAGATGAATGGACGGCTTTCACCCACTATTTTAGACATGTTTGTAGCCATAGTTTCAGGAATTGCAGCTGCGTATGCAAAATCTAATGAGAAGATTATAGGCTCATTAGCAGGGGTTGCTATTGCTGTGGCATTGGTGCCTCCTATTGCAGTGGCTGGTGTCGGTTTAGGTTGGGGTGAATGGTCGATGTTTAACTCTGCATTTTTACTCTTTATTACCAACTTGGTTGGGATTGTTTTAGCAGCCTCTTTAACCTTTTTAATGCTTGGTTTTTCTCCTGTTTCTGTAGCTAAAAAAGGAATATTTTACGCCATGATTTTAGTAGCTATCGTCTCTGTTCCTCTCTATATCTCTTTTACAAAAATGGAACATGACATAGAAGTACAGAAGATATTAACAGCTTTTGAAGCAACCGTTGGCGAAAAGGTTATACACCTACGAAACATAGAGATACAAGGAAAAGAGGTACGCTGTGAAGTGATAGCCTCTGATATTTTGTCCAAAGAGGAGAAAAAAGAGTTAAACCGACTTATCTCTGCCAAAGTAGGCGAAGAGGTAAGGGTGTTAGTCTCTTTTTGGTATGCGTTGTAGG
>JALUMR010000108.1 GCA_027055805.1 Campylobacteraceae bacterium | reverse complement strand
TATATTCAAAAAGATATTACAAAAGAGCTAAATACTTCTGCTTCAACCATCAATAAAGTATTAGAAGAGTTAGAACTTTCAGGGTTTATCTCTTCTGTTACAATGTTTGGTAAAAGAAGTAGGGAAAAGATATATAGAGCTACTGACCCTTTTTCCTATTTTTACAATAAATGGATGAGAGAGCAACAAAGTAAGGACTTTAAAGAAGTAGCTCTTTCTCAACGCTATAAAATATGGGCTGGTTTTGCCTTTGAAAATGTTTGTCATATTCATACCTATGAGATAAAAGAGCAACTTGGTGTCTCAGGTATTAATACACCAACACACTATTGGCAACATCGAGGGGAAAAAGGAGCTCAAATAGATATGTTGCTTGAATATGTAGATGGAAGTAAAAATATTGATATTATAGAGTGTAAATATCATGATGATACCTTTACTATTTCAAAAAAGTATTATAAGGAATTAAGAGAAAAGATTTCTATTTTTAATGAAGAGACAAAACATAAGTATAATATACGACTCATATTTGTTACTCCTTTTGGTGTTACTGCCAATGAGTACTACAATGAGTTGGTTTATAAAGATATTAAGATTTATGATATTTTAAATTAAGTAGCGTGAAGAGTTTTTGCCTTTATCTTATATTTAATCATCTCTAACTGTACTTAATTTAGGATATAATATCCTAATTTTTACTAGGACTTTAAAGAATGAAAAATAAAAATATATTAGAATTTTGCCTCTCGCCAGATTTGGGTGGGTTGGAACTGTTTATGGTCAATTGTTATGAGAATTTTAAAAAAAAAACCACTTGTCATGTGCTGGTGGCTCCTAATAAAAAGTTAGATGGTTTTATTGAAGAGGATAAGAAGTTACATCTAAAGAGAAATAAGTTTTTCCCGATTATTCCTGCACTGAAATTGGCAAAATTTATTGATGAACATGAGATAGACATGGTGCATTTTCATTGGACAAGAGACATAGCAACTGTTGTGTTAGCCAAAACTTTAAGCAAACGAAAACCAAAAATAATGCAGACTAGAAACATGACCATGACACGCTTTAAAGATGATGTTTATCATAAATGGCTCTATAAAAGTATAGATATACTTCATGCTGTAACCTATCAAGTTAAAGAGCAGTTAGAGAAGTTTATTCCTCAAGATATTAGACCAACTGTAGAGGTTGTCTATATGGGAACTAAAGAGCAAAAAATAGATAGTGTTAAAGTAGATGAACTAAGAAAAAAGTATGCTTTAGGTGAAAGTTTTGTAGTAGGAATTGTTGGTCGTATAGAAGAGCTTAAAGGTCAGTATTTAGTATTGGAGGCTTTGGCTAGGTTAAAAGATTTAGATATAAAAGCTTTGATTGTTGGTCATACTATGGATGAAGCCTATTTGAAGAGTTTAAAACAGAAGGTTAAAGATTTAGGCATTGAAGAGAAAGTTGTCTTTACAGGGTTTACAAAAGAGGTAAATGCTCACATGAGCTTGTGTGACGCTATGGTATTGGGAACCAAGCAAGAAACTTTTGGTTTGGTGGTTATAGAAGCAATGGTTAATAAAGTTACAGTAATTGCTACCAATAAGGGTGGCCCTTTAGAAATAATAGATGATGGGAAAAATGGACTTTTATTTGATAGAACTTCAGAAGATTTGGCTTTTAAAATATCTCTGCTTTATAATGACAAAGATTTAAAAGAGAAGTTGTCTTTTATGGGATATGAAAAGGTAAAAGAGAAGTTTAATGCTGGTCGTCAGTTAGAGAAGTTGTTTAAGGTTATTCATGAGAGTTAGTCTACTTGTTCCAACCTATAGAGATATTAGAGCATTAGAGCTTATTTTAAATGCTCTAAAACTTCAAACATATCAAGATTTTGAGGTTATTGTGGCTGAAGATGATAACTCAGAGGAGTTAAAAGATTTTATAAAAGGGTATAAAAGTCAATATCCTATTTTTCATGTTTTTCATGAAAATTTAGGTAATCGAAAAGCCATTATCATGAATAAAGCACTTAAAGAGAGTAATGGTGAATATATTATTTTTATAGATGGTGATACCATACCTTATACTACTTTTATTGAGTCACATGTAGCTTTAGCTAAAAAAAGAGTGGTTTTATGTGGTCGTAGAGTTAACTTAGGAGATAGAGTTTCAACTCTTTTAAGAGAGGGAAAAATAGAAGCAGATGAATTAGAAAAACACTATTTAAGATATTATCGTTTGATTAAAAATGAT
>JALUMR010000107.1:6507-8886 GCA_027055805.1 Campylobacteraceae bacterium | reverse complement strand
CCAACAACCATTTTCATAAGCCAAAGAGTTCAATTCATACTGTTCATACTCTATCTCTTCCAAAATAGCCTCACACATCTTAGGTGCATCACAAACCCCTGCTTCTGAAAAAAGAAAACTCTCATAGCTGTTGTCTATGCCCAAAGCATCCAATTCATCGTAAGAGAGTAATTTCCGTTTTGATTTATTATACGCTTCATACTCCTCAAACTTCTTGGCATCTTCTACATCTTTTGGAATCCGAATCACACCTGTTTGTGTGAAATATTTAGAAAAATTTTGAAGATAAAAATTTTTAGAGAACTCAAACGCTTCATTGGTCAACTTCTGAAGCTCTGAACCTTTCCCAATCTTAGGAGACACAAATGCCCCTGCAGCAGCCGACCCACCAGAAGCAGCTACCCCCGAACGGTCAATAACCAATACCTTTAAACCCTTTTTCTTTAAAAAATATGCCGAAGAACACCCTGCTATTCCTGCTCCTACTACTATGGCATCATATTTTTTCATCCAATTACTCCTAAACCATTAGCTTATTTCCAAAAATAGAAGTATATCACAAAAGAAGTTGCTATTTTTATCATTATATATTCTTTTTTAATTTAAATAAATTTTCATAAGTAACATAACTTATTGATTATAATAAAAATTTATATAAAAAATGACAAATCATTAAAAAAATAGATGAAAATTGAGTATAATAAAGCATTAATATAAGGAATAAATCATGATAAAAACCTATGGTAAAATAGTTTTAACTTCTCTACTTCTTTCTCCATACCTGTTTGCTACAGAAGCAGTGAAAGTAAAAAAAGAGCCAAAACCAGCATTTGAGACTGTTTGGCAAAAAATATATGGTGGAGATGATGATGACATAGCTCATGGAGTTGTTATGCTTGAAAATGGGGACAATGCTATAGTAGGTGAATGTAAATCATTTAACGCAGAACGTTCTGACATTTGTGTAACACGCATTACAGCCGATGGTGCGACAAGATGGCGTAAACTTCTAGGTGGAAAAAAATCAGACCGTGGTATGGCAATTTCTCGTGCTAAAGATGGAAACTTACTTGTTTTAGGTTCTGGAAAATCTTTTAACGACAATGCTGACAGAGACCTTTATGTTGCAAAACTATCTCTTGATGGAAAAGTTATTTGGGAAAAACACTTTGGTGGAGAGAGAGATGAATATGCTGGAGGAATTGCTGGGACTAATGATGGTGGTGTAATGGTTGTGGGTAGTTCAGAATCTTTTTCAAAAAGAGGAGCCAAAGATATTTACATTGTTCATCTGAACAAAGATGGAAAATTACTATCAGAACGAACCATTGGTGGAAAACGTAATGATGAAGCCAAAGGTTTAACTCGAACAGCCGATGGTAACTTTATGATGGTAGGTGATAGAGAGATTAGCCGTGCAGGAGATGCTGACTTCTTTTTAATGAAACTTGACCAAGATGGTAAAAAGATATGGGCAAAAACATTAGGGCAAGATGAAAATGATATACTCAATGCCGTAGCCCCTACTCCTGATGGGGGTATAGTAGCCACAGGCTCAACACGTTCATACATGTCTGAGCAAACTGATTTGGCTGTTATGTACTTTAATAAAGAGGGGAAACTCATTTGGTTTAAGATTTATGGTTTCAAATATTATGATGAAGGAAATGCCATTACCATGACAAAAGATGGCAACTATCTAGTAGCAGGTACCACCAACTCTATGGGAAAAGGTGACTTTGATAACTATATTATAGCTCTTGATGCTAAAGGAAAACTTATCTGGTCAAAACTCTATGGTGATAAAAACAAAGATATTGCACATGGAATTACACGTACAACAGATGGTGGAGTAGTGGTTGTTGGTGAGAGTGATAGCTACAAACGCCCAAAAGATTTTTACATGATAAAATTGAAGTGATTTTAATTTAAATCATGATATACTCGACTCGAAATCAAAAACAAGGAGTCCATAATGAGTGGAACAACAACAGCAATAGAGGAAATGACTTTATCAGGAACTAAAGGAAGAATCACTATTTCAACAATAGCAGAACCATATGGTCCAAAAAGTGAAAGTGTAGCAAGTATTGGAATTTCTTTAAAATCAGATGCGAATGAACCTGAGTGGAAAGTACATATTCCAAAAGCAAATATTGACCAAGTTATTGAAGCTTTACAAAAAGCAAAATCTACAATTTAAACTTCTATATCATAGGCTCAATTTTGAGCCTATCTTCTACTAAATCTATTTAAAAACGTCTGTTACTTTATCTAGTAATGACTTAGATTCATTATCTTCAGCTTTCTCTTCTGTTTTTTCTGCAGCTTCATCAGTTTTTTCTACAGCTTCTTCAGGTTGTGCTTCTGTTTTTTCTG
>JALUMR010000107.1:0-6407 GCA_027055805.1 Campylobacteraceae bacterium | reverse complement strand
AGCTTCATCAGTTTTTTCTTCTGTTTTTACTGCTGCTATACTATCCTTAGCCTCTTGGCTCATACTAGCTACTGACTCTTTCATTTTAGTAAGCATATCTCCAAAAGCTGAATCGGCTGATGCAGTTGTTAATAATGCTGCAGTAACAGCACTTAAAATCAAAATTTTCTTCATTGTTTAAATCCTTTTTTTTAAATATTTATAATCAATGCAAATACTAACAATAATTATTTAAAATAGTACTTAAAATAACAATAAATAAAATCAACTAAAATAGAATTATCTAATAAAATAATTGCTATAAATATAAAGTCATTAGGTGATATAATAACACTATAATTATAACAAGGAAAAACTACATGAATAATACCATCAAAGCATTGGCACTAGGAGCAATATTGTCACTTACATTAAGTCAAACTCTTATTGCAGAAGAAACAACTGTTACAGAAAAGAAAATGACAATAGAAGAGATGGAGCTTAGTCTTGCAAAATTGGCTAAAGAAATTTCAGAAGAAAAAGTAAAGCTTTACCAAAAAGAAGCACTTCTTAACGATATGAAACTTGACTTACTTAGACAAAAACATACTAAAAAATAGAAAATCTAACATAGAAATTGGGCAGACATCTTAGTCTGCCCATACAAGATAAAATCTTATTTAAATACTTTCCCACAATCTTTTATAATAGCACCTGGTATGGTTGCTATGGTCATAAATTGCTCCATTGTTAACTGAGGATACATCAATGCTAAGTAATACTTAGGCTCAAGAATTTTAGCTTCACCATTTTCTATAAGTACAGGGTAAGGAAGCATTCCTGCATTATTGGTTCCAATCTTTTTTGGAAACTTAGAGGTACGTTTACCTAGTTTTACACCAACTAAAACAGAACCATTATTTAACTTTAATTGAAATACAACTTTTTTCTTATTTTTTTTCTTTTTTAATTTTTCAAGCAAGTCACTTCCTCTTGCTACAACTTCCATATCTTTAAAGTACGGCATACCATTCATAAACTGGTACTTAGGTAGAAGCTGAAACTTTAACTTATCCATAGAGTTTCGTAGTCCAGAAAACTCTTTGTTAATGGCTGCTAAAATCTTTTTAGGAATTTCATCATTAAAGTCATCTTGCATAAATGCTTTTGCCAAGTAAAGGGGATTAGTAATACTAATCTGTTTATTCTTAGGATCAATTAAAAGTCTTAATGTCCCTATAAAACCTCTATTTGTTTTACTTGCTAACTTTTTCAGTTCAGGCGATGTAAAAACAATAGATATTAATGTTTTCTTTTTGTCCAAAGGTGCAGCTGCAAGAACTTCAAATCCAGCATTTTTAAGTTTATCACTGGCTGTTTTAACATCTAACAGTTCTGCTCTTAAATAGGCAGAGATACGACCTTTATCAACATCTCCTATCATTTTAGTAGAAGTACTTAAACTTGCACCTTTTCCATCTTTTCCATAACGCTGGGCAGAAGTGATATAATTTGGTGGCATACGTTTTGAAAATTTAATAGAACGATCAGCACTATTATTCGTAGCATTTGCTGAAGAACTACTATTGATTGTAACCACAGTAACTTTTGGTGGTTTAGGAATAACTATATTAATAACTTTCCCTTTTCCCTCCATTGTTTGTTTTACTTTTTTCTTCTCTACTTCTACAGCTATTTTCTCAACTGGAGTTGATTTTTTAGCAATAACTTTTTTTGCAATAACATTTTTTACTTCTGTTTTTTCTTCTTTTGGCTCTAAAACTTTTTCTGTAGCTTTAGCCAAGGCAACACCAATAGCAGCAGCTGTAGAGAACTTAGCCTTAGGAGTCTCTTTTAAAGGATTTACATTCTCAACAGCCTTCATTCCAAATGCTGTTAGAATCTCAGGAATCTCTTTATCTAGTTTATTTACTAAGGCTACTCTTGATGGTGCTTTAACACCAAGAGTATCAATAATATTTATGAGTTTTGGCATTCCTACTACCAACTTGTTTGTTCCTTTTTTAACATACATATACATGGTACATGGTGCATAAAGTCCAGCATCTGGTCTAGCACCCTTATTATCAAACATGTTGTATGAGTACTCTAAATGACAAAGAGAATAAGACCAAAATATGTCAAAGTTTTCTAAAGCCTCTTCGCCATCATCTGTATCTAAAAAGTTATGAAAACCTGCTATTAAATAATGTTTATTTATAAAACTCATTTCAAATTCATTTTGAAACTCATCTATAAAATCATCCATATCTTCAGGTCTTTCAAACTCATACTCGAAGTTTAGCATTCTATCATCAGATAGTTTTCCATAGGTCTTATAGGTTCTTTTACCAAATTTTTTATCTAGTAGTTCATCTAAAGGTTTAAATGAAGCAATAAACTTTTTACTAAGCTCTTTGTCATCAATACCCAAAATATCTAAAATAGCCTCTGGAGTTAAATGCCCTACATGAGTCTTCTCCTCGTTTAAGCTTTTATGAATCAACATATTAAATGGTGAAAACCCTGCTAAACGAGGGTCTATATTAAAAAGAGGCATAACATTGCTATCATTTACAGCAGGTAAAAAACTCAATACATCCAAAGTAGTTGAACCATACTTTTCCTTGTATTGGTCATTTACTCTATGGTGTGGATCTGCTAAATTGAAACCAATTTTTGGTAAATCCTCTTCAACTACTTTATTGTACCTAGCTTCTGCATCATCACCCGTCAATTCATAAAAAACTGCTAATTTTTTAGATGTATCAGCAAATGCAGTGGAAGGTATCAAAAAAAGTACTATACTTAACAACAAAGTATATATTTTTAACCTATTGGTATAAGTAACATTCATGGCTATCCCTTATTATATAATTAATATAAATGATAACATTTTTTTATAAATATGATAAATTTAGATTTGTACTTTGAAGAGATGGAAAGATAAAGCTACCAAAAGTTACTGGTAGCTTTGAGAAGTATTTAAAACAAAAGAATTATAATTAATCTTTTGTTATTTACTTGTCTTTATCTGCTGCATCAACAGCATCTTTTGCATTATTACTTGCAGATTTACTTGCATCAGTTGCGTCGTTTGAAGCTGTTTTAGCTGTATCACTGGCATTCTCTGTAGCTGTTTTAGCTGCATCATTTGTATCATTTGATACTGTTTTTACAGAATCTCTTGTATCATTAGATACTGTTTTTGTTGCATCATTAGTATCATTAGATACCTCTTTAACAGAATCTCTTGTATCATTAGAAACTGTTTTTGTTGCATCATTAGTATCATTAGATACCTCTTTAACAGAATCTCTTGTATCATTTGAAACTGTTTTTACAGAATCAGTTGTATCTTTAGAAACTGTTGAAACTGAATCTCTTGAGTCATTTGAAACTGTTTTAACAGATGATGTAGTATCATTTGAAACTGTTGCAACATTTTTAGTTGTATCACTAGAGATAGTTTTAGTTGCATCATTTACATCTTTAGAGACAGACACTGCAGAATCTTTCATATCTTTAGAAGCGATTGTT
This sequence comes from Campylobacteraceae bacterium, assembly GCA_027055805.1. Taxonomy (GTDB): domain Bacteria; phylum Campylobacterota; class Campylobacteria; order Campylobacterales; family Sulfurovaceae; genus UBA1140. Next base: position 2,888 of record JALUMR010000107.1, on the reverse strand, counting down.
GAAGAGTCTTTAAGATCTTTAGTCGTGTTAGAGATAGAATCTTTAGTATCTTCTGCCAATTCAACTGCAGAATCTCTTATATCTTTAGAACTTGCAAGTTCAGCTGTTTTTAAATCATCAGATACTTTAACAGAAGAGTCTTTAACATCAGAACTTACATTCGTTACTGTTCTCTCTGCAGACTTAGAAGTCTCAACAGCACCATCTTTCATTGAAGCTACAGAATCTTTAGCATCTTTACTCATAGATGTAGCTGCATCTTTCATATCTTTAAACATATCTCCAAAACTGAAGTCAGCCGAAGCTGTTGTTAGCATTGCTGCAGTTACTGTACTTATAATTACAATTTTATTCATTGTGATAATCCTTTTAACATTTGGTAAGCCAATATTAGCAACAATTATTTGAAAAGATACTTAATAAGTATAAAAAAAAATAATTAAAAGCTATAATGTTTATCAAAGTAATTGAGTAATTAAAGATAATCTGTTACAATAACAGTAAGAACAATTATAAAAGGAAAACAACTCATGAAAAAACTACTTCTCATTCCAGCAATATTAACAACTTTTGCATCAGCAGAAGCTTACACTCAAGCTGATAGAATCTTAGACATGCAAAAGATGGCACAAGCGATGCAAGACATACAAACTGGCTTTTTTTATAACAATATTGACATCGTTAAAGATGGTACAAAAACTCTACGAGAGACCATAAAAAGGGTAGGTCCAATAGATAGTGAGATTAATACTAAAGATATTTATGAGAAATGGATAAACAACTCTCTTAAGATGACAAATAAGATAAAAAAGAAAATCACAAAAAAAGCAGAAGATATCGATGAACGTTTTGAAAGTGGTGATCCCAAACAAGCGTTACAAGCATATAGTAAGATTTCACAGCAGTGTTTAAAATGCCATATCAATATACGTAAATGGTAATCACTAGAATCTATTAAAGGATAGCAATGAAAAAATTATTAATTGTAACGTTTTTACTCATCGTCTCACTAAAGGCTGATGATATTACAATTACAGGAACCGTTGTTTCTGATGGTCAAAAGATGATAGGTAGTCGATATATGGGCTATATAAAAAAAGTCTTTGTAAAAATTGGTGATAAAGTTAAGCGTGAAGACCCTCTTTATGAAATGGAGTCTGCAGAGTTTGACATTATGAAGTCTCAAGCTGACCTCATGTTGGAACAATCAAAAATAGTGGTTGAATTTTGGAGAAAACGTTTACAAAATATCAATAAACGAAAAAATAGATTCAAAAATCGTAAAAATATCCCTATGATGGATATAGATGACTTAGATGCACAAGCTGAAAATGTTTCAGCCATGTTAGACTCTGCTCAAGTATTGGTTAAACAAGCTTCTATTAAAGCTAAACAGATGGCAACAATTTTTAATTATTTAAAAATGAAAGCTCCATCAGATGGTGTCATTGTAAGAAGAAACATTAAACCAGGTGATATGGTCATGCCAGGAATGTTAACCATTATGATGGTGGATACACAAGATTTAGAAATTGACGCTTCTGTTTCGGAAAGTATCATTGCTCAAGTAAAAGTAGGAGAGAAACTAACCGTTAGTATTCCTTCTATCAAATACAAAACCATTGGAACCATCAAAGCTATTGTCCCTGATGCTAACCCAATGACCCATAAAATAAGAATGCGTATATCGTTCGACAAGGGTGACCATAATGTCTTCCCTGGAATGTATGCAAAAGTTGTGATTAAAGAGAAAAAATAAAAATCGTAGTGTTCGGTGTTACCGAACCTGCTTGGTTAATTCCTTCTCAGCTTTTATCAAAGCAACCACACCATCATACATATCTTGAACGGCTTGAACTTCTGTAATTCCTAAACGACGACGGTTACTAATGTCATAAACTCCACCCTCACTTTGAGAATGTTCTCCATGAATCCCACGAATTTGCAAATAATACTTGTCGGTAATGGCTTTAAATGCCTCCATATCTTTTGCTAAGTGTGGAAGAGCTATATGAACACTGGCTCTCATCGCTGTTCCTAAATTAGTCGGACAAGAGCTAATATATCCCAAATGCTCACTGTAAGAAAATGCTACTTTCGTTTCTATAGCCTTTACAGCAATAACCAATCGATTAAATACTTCTTTAATGTCCCCACCCTTTTGCATAGATATAATTCTTAGCTGGTCCTCTTCATTGACCCACACTAAAAATGTCTTCTCTTTGTTATGGTAAATCCCTCTTCCCTCAGACCAATCACGGTTCAATCCAGTAGCATCTAAAAAACGGTCACCCTCTTTAAATAAAAAATGCTCTTTGATTAACTCATCTTGAAGCTCTTTGCTCATTCCAAGTAGAGGATAATAACTCCCCTCCAATTCACCACTTAAGCTCTTAAGAGCCTCAACTATACTTGACTCTACTAAATCTCTTTGCTCTTTAGAAATAGCTGGACCAAGTGGAAAATGAGCAACATTACGCCCAACTCGAATACGTGTCGAGACAATAAACTCTCCATCAGGGTCAGGATTGGGTGCATTTAAATCATTAGGATTTAAATTACTTTGGTGTTTCTTTTCTCTTCCAAAACCATGATAATCTTCGATAATGGCATCAAAAAGTGGAGCAAACAGACTATACGACTCTTCATCTCCTGCGTAGACCCCTATTCCACTGTCTAAGTTAACAAGACCTGAGTTAATGACTTGTTTTAAGGTAAAGCCATTGGCTGTTTTTTTATCTTTTAATTCTTCAAAAACCTCTTTTGTAAGGTATTTACATAATAGTGATGTACAATTTTCTGGTAAGTTTGGGTAGTTCATTTTATTCCTTATTTGACAATATGCATTATAACAAGTATTTGATTTGGGAGACATCATAACTTAACCT
>JALUMR010000106.1 GCA_027055805.1 Campylobacteraceae bacterium | reverse complement strand
GACGTAAAACTGATTTAGCTATGTAGGCAACCTCTAAGGGAGAGACATAGTTACGACCCTTTAAGTAAGCTACTGCACGAGCTGCTTTATACATATCTATACTTGCTCTTGGACTGGCTCCATACTCAATATAAGGGGCAATATCTTCAAGCAGATACTTCTCAGGCTCTCTGGTCGCAAAAACCAACTCTATCATATATCGTTCCACCTCAAAGTCCATATGAACAGCCATCGCCTCTTCACGTATGAACTCTAAGTCATGTAGGGTAGCTACTTGTTGAATGGTTCCAAAACTGTTATTGGCTACTCTTCTAGCTATCTCTAACTCTTCGGCTCTAGTGTTATACCCTACTACCACTTTCATAAGAAATCTGTCTAGCTGTGCTTCAGGCAGTTCATAAGCTCCCTCTTGTTCTACAGGGTTTTGTGTTGCCATTACCAAAAAAGGTGTCTCTATTTTAAAAGTATGGTCACCAATGGTCACCTGTCGCTCTTGCATAACCTCAAGAAGTGCAGACTGTACTTTGGCAGGGGCTCTGTTGATTTCATCGGCTAAGAGTAAGTTGGTAAAAACTGGACCTTGTTTAATCTTAAAAATATTAGCAGAGGGGTCATAAATTTCAGTACCAATAATATCAGAAGGAAGTAAGTCAGGGGTAAACTGAACCCGTTTAAAGTCCAAACCTAAAGAGGCAGAGAGTGCATTGACTGCTGTGGTTTTCGCCAAACCAGGAACACCCTCCAACAAGATATGCCCTCGCGTTAGCAACCCCACTAAAAGACTCTCTATCATCTTATCTTGCCCCACCATTACTTTGGCTATCTCTTTTTTAATATTTTCTATTATTGGGTTCAATCCAAACTCCTACAGTTCATACATGTTAATTATTATGCTTATTTTACTCTTTTGGGGTTAATGAGAGGTTAATTATGTAGTTTAGGATATCTCAAAAGAAAAAGTAGAACCCCTACCCTCTTCACTCTCTATTTTTAGTGTTGTATTATGAAGCTTTAATATCTGCTTAACAATAGCCAAACCAAGCCCCATAGAGTTGTCCCATGAGTGTTCATCGGTACGGAAGAATTTTTTAGTTACTTTGTCTATATTTTTAGCAGATATACCCACCCCTTTGTCTATAACCAATACGCTGTTGTCTATTATTTTAACCTCAATAGGCTCTTTTGAATATTTTAGTGCATTTTCAATTAAGTTTTTTATCACAATATCCATTAGTGCTTTATCTGCACGAACAATCAGTGAACCCTCTGCCACATAAATCTCTCGACCTTTATATCTATCTTCTAAATTTATGGCTATCTCTCTCATAAGAGGTCTCATGTCAAATTTGCTAATTTGTAGTTTCTGTTCACCACTCTCAAAACTGTTCCAAAGCAGTAGACGACTTAAAAGTTCTTCTATTTTGTCACCATTATTATAGATTTTATGTAAAAATTTAGTACGAAGTTTAGGAGGGATATCTTCATCATCGGTAAGGGTTTGAGCATAACCCATTATGGCTGCAATAGGATTACGAAACTCATGAGCTATGGCTGAGAGCATGTTGGAGCGTTGACGATTTTTTAGTTTTATTTTGGCTGTATATTTTCGTTTTTCCTTCTCTCTCTTTTGCATTTTTCGTAAAGTAAAAATCAATTTTTCATTAATACGTTCAAACTCACGCGTAAAAAAATGAGCTGATGGTTCAGGGTTAACACTTGCCCCAGATAGATATGTCTCTACATTTTTCAGCTCTTTAGAGACACGTTTCGTACCATGATAGACAGAGATTAGAAGTAGTATTTGAGAGGCAATAAAAAGAGTTATATAGAAGTAGTTGTTTTTAAACTCTTCAGGGGTAATAAAGAGAATAATTGAAAAGAGTAGAGTAACAAAAATAACAATAGTAATTAACCGTGCTATGACATACTGGCTTAGTGAAGGTCGTCTGTACATAGCCACGCTAACTTATTTTTTTTCAAGCTCACGAACTTGTTTTTTAAGCTTGTTAATCTCTTTGCTATATTGGTCTAAAGACTCCTGAATCTCACCAATATCCCACTCCTCTTCTGCCAACTCTAACTCATCGTGCTTCTCTCGATACATCGCTAAAAGTTTTTCAAGTTTTACTTTTAACTCTTCTACTGTTTCATTTATTACTTCTGTCATAGTTTATCCTTTTCCAATTCTAAATAGTTTTTAGAATCGTGCTATCATATTAACAAAAATATTATAAAGAGTCTCCACTTCTTTGATGCTTGTTCTCTCATTTAAGCCATGTATTCGATCATTTATGACACCAAACTCCACAACTTCTATGCCATAAGGAGCAATATGTCGTCCATCACTCGTTCCTCCTGCTGTAGAAAGTTTGGTTTTTATGCCAGTTTCTTCTTCTATGGCATCCGTTAATTCATTCACAATATAGGAGTCACAATTGGTAATAAAGGGGTAAGAGCCTTGTTGTAACTCTAGCTTATACTCTAATCCAAAGAGTTGCTCTTCCATAAAGGCTTTTAGACTCTTTTGTGTTGTCTTAGTTGAGTTACGAACATTGAACATCATTTTTAAAGAGTTTGGGGTTACATTGGTCACTTCCATACCAGAACGAATATCAGTAATAACCAGTTTGGATGGAGCAAAATTTTCATCTCCATCATCTAGGTCATGAGCTGCTATTTTAGGCAAAACAGTAGCAATATTATGAATAGGATTAATCGCTTTTTCAGGGTAAGCAGCATGTCCCTGTTTTCCTTTTAGAGTTAAGTATCCATTGATTGAGCCACGACGACCTATCTTAATGGCATCACCAAACTGCTCTTCACAAGTAGGCTCTGCAATAATACAATAATCAGGAAGTAAATTTATCTCTTTAAGATGTTTTAAAACTATCTGTGTTCCATAGGTTCCATCGCCCTCTTCATCGGAAGTAAGTAGAAGTGAAAGACGACCAGAAAAGTCACTGTCCATATCACGTATAGCTTGAACAAAAGCAGCCACACCTGACTTCATATCTTGTGTTCCACGAGCATAAATATAGCCATCTTTTATAACAGGCACAAAAGGGTTGGTATCCCACCCCTCTCCTGCAGGAACCACATCTACATGCCCAGCAAAACAGAGGTGTTTTCCCTCCCTAAACTTCTTGGTAAGCCAAAGGTTTTTAACCCCACCTTCATTTATCCATGTTGCTTCAAAATCTTCTAAGTAGTTTTCGATGTAATTCAATAACCCACCATCATCAGGGGTTACTGATTTGGTAGCGAGTAGTTTTAAAAACAAATCTATAACATCTAATCTTTTTTCCATAATACTATACCTTCTGCTAATTTACGGAACAATAGCAGATAATATATTAAAAATGAACCCTACTTATTTAAATTGACTACAAAGAGTATCTTCATTTGAATTACAGATTAATTCTTTAACCCAACCAGCTACAACCTTAGCACCTTCTGCATTAAAATGTGTTCTACCAGAATATGCAAAGAAATTTTGTAACACTTGATCATTAGGATACTTATTATATTCTACAAAACTTTTATACTCTAAATCAAGCAACAATACATTCTCATCTTCTGCTAAATCTTTCATCGTTTGTGGATACTCACCATGTGTTCTTTTATTTTTATACAGACGATTAACAGGTGTAATCAAAACGGGGGTAATACCTAAATTTCTAGCTGTATCAATATAGGTTTTTAAATATGTATAATAGGAGTTATCTCTTCCTGTTTCAGTGTGTCTGTATCCCTCTTTTTCATCATTGTGACCAAACTGAATGAAAAGATACGCTGGATTTAACAAATTGGCATTTTGCATTATATTTTTCATTGTTGACCAGTCGTGATGACTCGCAGAGTCAATCAAAAATGATTTAGAACTTGCACCTTCTCTTGCACGATTATAAACATTATTTGGATTTTTCATGTACAGATTTAATTTACTTCCCCAACCAACATTTCCTAGAGTTTCATTATATACTGTTGAATCTCCTATTATAAAGATTTTTGAAGCTGAATTTTGCTGTTGAGTTAAAGTAGCCTTCACGTCATAACTCGCTGCCTTATATCCATACACAGCTATATAGACATCTTGGTTTTTATCTACAGTAATAGAACAACTATCATCATTCTTTCTACTATTTGATGACTTACAATCATATAATGACCCTGTTGGCTTTTCTCCAACACGTACATACAAATCAGCATCTGCACTTAAATTACTTATCAGTGAATCAAGTGTTGACCCAGTCACTCCAGCTATCTTATAAAATTTGGTTTCATTCTGTTGTACTGAGCCTGATACAGCGATATTGGATGTAAGTTCAGTAATATTGCTAACAGTTTCTACAGCTTTCAAATTATAATTGGTGGGCTTATATCCATGAACTCGTATATAGAGTTCAGCTCTTTTAGGTAAGGTAACAGAACAACTCTCACTCTTTGTTCCACTATTTTGTGATTTACAATCATAAATGTTACCTTGTACTTTATGACCTATTCGTACAGACATATCTGCATCATCGCTTAATCCATCTAATAACACAGTAACAACACTTCCAGCTGATGCAAGGATTTTATAATCAGTTACTTCACCTTGTTCAATATGAGAAGAGGTAACTTCCCCTGATATAATCGTTACAACATTTGCAAAGAGAATATTTACAAACAACATAAAAAAAATAACTTTTTTCATTCTTTCATTCCTTATTTAAAATAAGGATAATTATAACATATTAAAACATTTATTGTTCTTAGATATTAAATTATTTACAATAAATGAAAAATATAGAAGGTTGTTAGAGAAATTATCCTTTGATAATCTCTCCACGATAAGTAACAATACCCCCTGCATGGTTAATGACATTGTTCATACCATTTTGACGAAAAACTTGTTGAACTTGACCTGAACGGTTGTCTGTTCTACAAGTAAAGATGACCGTTTTATCTTTATTCTCATTTAAAAAGTCTTCTGCCCATGACTGAAATATAGAGGTAGGTTTTAAAAGGTCTACACCTTTAATATGACCATGGTCATACTCATACTGTTCTCGAACATCCACTAAAATGAAATCAACAGTTCCTGATTCACGCTCTTTTAATAATGTCTCTAACTCTTCTGATTGGACAGAAGTTTTTTGTAATAATTCACTCATATTTTATCTTTTCCTTATTGTGCGTTTTCTTTTACATACTCTGGGGTACAAAATATACCACAGTGACATTTACCTTCATTAGGTATCTCTTCATTTAAAGCTTGTGGACAAGGACACACACGGTCATCTACACTTTTAAACTTTCCTGGTTTTTTCTCATCAGGTTCCACCATAAAACAGGGACAAAATCTTTTACCATAAAGAACTTTATGTCTGGCAAGTCCCATAATTACACCCTCATTTACATCTTCCATTGGGTGATATTCAAATCCAAACTGTTTACATATTTTATCTGTAAACTTTTTTGTTTTTTCTAACTCTTCTTTAAATTCTGCTGAGCTCATATCTAATTGTGGCATCATAATAATTTCCTTCTGTTATAAGTAAATATATATTACCTTAAACTCTTTTAATATATAATGCGACCACTTAAAATGTTTATAATAAAAGGATTACTGTGACCATAGACAACACCGTACTAGAAAAACTAGAGAAGCTTTCAATGTTAAAAATAGAAGATGATAAAAAAGATGCGTTGGCAACACAGTTAACCGAGATACTTACATATATTGAAAATCTTAATGAACTAGATACCGATGCTCTTGATACCTCGTTTTCCACACTTTCAGGTGGAACACCTCTTCGAGAAGACAGACCAAAAACCAATGCAGAAGTTTCACAAAATATCTTTAGACATGCACCCAATGCAGAGAATGATTTCTTTATTGTTCCTAAAATTATAGAGTAATACTTAAGAAAATATAAAGAATATTTTATATATTATTATCTTAAAATTAATATAAAGATGATAATATGGCTATAGATATAAAAAAACTACTTCAAAGTGTTGTCTCTCATGGGGCATCCGACCTTCACTTGGTTGCTCGTTCTGAACCTCAAATTCGTATAGATGGTACGCTTAAAGCTGTAAACCTACCTGTGCTTACAGGTGAAGATATAGAAGAGATGTGTTATGCACTACTTACAGAAAAACAGAAAAAATCATTTGAAGAGCATCTTGAGCTTGACTTTGCCCTGCTTCTTCCTGGCATTGGACGCTTTAGAGCAAACTACTATAGAACGCTTGGTGATATTGCTGCTGCTTTTCGTATTATTCCTACAGAGATTCCAGCACTTGATGACCTTAATGCCCCTGCTATTTATAAAAAACTTATTAAAAGAGAAAAAGGTCTTATTTTGGTAACGGGTCCTACAGGTTCTGGTAAATCAACTACCTTAGCAGCCATGCTAAATGAGATTAACCTTACAGAACACAAACACATAGTCACCGTTGAAGACCCTGTGGAATTTATTCACCAAAATAAAAAGTGTGTCTTCTCTCATAGAGAAACAGGTAGCGATACAAAGGGCTTTGCAGTAGCACTTAAATATGCTATGAGACAAGACCCAGACATCATACTTATCGGGGAGATGAGAGATAAAGAGACCATCGAAGCAGCCCTTACAGCAGCTGAAACTGGTCACTTGGTATTTGGAACACTACATACCAACTCTGCACCTGGCACCATTAACCGTATTATCGATGTTTTTTCAGGTGAAGAGCAAGGTCAAATTAGAACCATGATTTCTACCTCATTGGTTGCTGTTGTTGCCCAAATGCTTCTTCCTAAAAAAGGTGGTGGAAGGGTTGCCGTACCTGAGATAATGACAAGTAACCACGCTATAGCAAACCTCATTAGAGAAAATAAAGTCCATCAAATCGAATCACAAATGCAACTAGGACAAGGAGAGAGTGGAATGCAAACACAAACTCAAGTTTTAGTAAAACTACTAAAACAAAATCTTATTACAAAAGAACATGCTATCCAATACGCAACCAAACCTGATGAAGTAAAAAGACAAATCAACTTTAAATAATTTTTGCTATAATATTGGTTAATTTTTAAAAACAAGGTTTGGTATATTATGGAGTTAATGGGCTTTCATGTAGTAGATATGATAATCGTTGGACTTGTCCTCTTTTTAGCTATAAGAGGGCTTGTCAATGGTTTCAGTAAAGAGTTGTTTAACTTCTTAGCCCTTATAGGTGGTATTGCTATTGCAGCAAGAACCAATGAAACTGTTGGTAAATTTATAGCTAAACAAAACATCCTACCTGAACTAAGTTCAGATTTCCAAAAACTTATAGGCTTTGCTACTGTTCTCATATTCATATTAATTATTTTTAATATTATCTCTTCTATTAGAACAAAATTTAGAACCGAAACCCCTGGTGTTATTAGTAGAATTTTAGGTTATTTGATTAGTGTTACTCGTTATATTTTCATTTTTTCACTTATTATTTTTGGTATTAGCAATGCTGATTTTCTTAGAGAAAAGCTTTCAAAACATTATGAAAAAAGTCAATTTTTTCAACCAATGGTTGAACTTGGTGGAGAGCTACTCAATGCAGATAAAACTCCTGAAAAAAACACTCAAGAGAAGATCACAAAAGAAAATAATACATCAAGTGAAAACAATGACACCAATAGAAGCGATAATAACATCACTATGAATTTAAATGTTAAACTAACTGAGCACAATAAATCTAACTGAGATTAAAAGGGCAACATAGATGCAAAATACAATATCATATGATGATGTTTTAGAAAATTTTAAAAAATTATTAAAATCCAATAATTTAAAGTATACCATGCAAAGAGAGTTGATACTTAAAATTATTTATGATAACGATGGACATTTCACACCTGAAGACATCTATAATCTTATTAAAGAAAATCATCCAATGGTAAAACTTGGTATTGCAACAGTTTATCGTACACTAACGCTACTTGAAGATGCCCATATAGTTAGTTCTATATCTTTTGGGACACAAGGGAAAAAGTATGAATTTGGCTTAACTGACCACCATGATCATTTAGTCTGTTTAGAGTGTGGTAAAATTGAAGAGTTTTTTGATGAAACCATTGAGAAACAGCAAGAGGAAATTGCAAAAAAGTTTAATTTTAAGATGAGCAATCATATTATGAAGATTGTGGGTACTTGTTCAGCTTGTCAAGCCAAATAAGTCACCCCCCACAAAATCTACGACCATTCACATTGCAAATTATAAAATAGATATATAAAAAAATAGGAGAAAACTTGATATTTGATAATCAATATATTCAAGAACGAATTAAAAAAACCCAAACATTAAGAGAAAAAGGGATTAACCCTTATTCAAACCAAGTAAAAAAAGGAACATCATCAGCACAATTTTTAAATGAATGTGCTTATGTTCATGACATCGATACCGATGAGATGAAAAAGGATAAGACAAAAAGTTATAGATTGACTGGTCGTCTAAAATTCATTAGAATCATGGGAAAAGCAGCGTTTGCAAAGATAGAAGATGAAGATGGTCTTGTACAAATTTACTTTAATCGTGATGACCTTCCAGAGGGATACTACAATGAAGTAGTAAAAAGACTCTATGAAGTTGGTGATATCATCGAAGTTAAAGGGTACCCATTTGTGACAGGAACAGGTGAACTTACGTTGCACTGTTTAGAGGTAAACTTGGTAACAAAATCTATCTCTCCACTTCCTGAAAAGTTTCATGGGATTCAAGACCAAGAGATTAAGTATAGACAGCGTTACCTAGATATGATTATGGATGCAGAGGTTACTAAACGTTTTAAACTGCGTTCTAAAATCGTATCTGGGATTCGACACTTCTTTGAGAAAAAAGGCTTTTTAGAAGTAGAAACACCTATGATGCACCCTATTTTAGGGGGAGCAAATGCCAAACCATTTACTACGCACCATAATGCATTGGGAGTAGATAGATTTTTAAGAATTGCTCCAGAGCTCTACCTAAAACAACTTATCACTGGTGGTATGGATGCAGTATTTGAGATAGGTAAAAACTTTAGAAATGAAGGGATTGATGCAACACACAATCCTGAGTTTACCGTTATTGAGTTCTACTGGGCATATAAAACCTATATAGAACTTATGGAAGTAACCGAAGAGTTATTTGACTATCTTTTTGATACCTTAGAACTTGACAGAAAATTACCTTATGGTGACAAAGAGGTAAATTTTGCCACTCCATTTGCACGTGTAAAATGGATTGACTCTATTGTAGAGATTGGTGGCGTTCCACGAGAGATAGCAGAAGATAGAGACAAAGGTTTAGCATTCTTAAAAGAGAACAATCTAAAATATGATGAAAACTGGACAATAGGTTATGTTCAAGCTGAACTCTTTGATGAGTATGTTGAAGCAAAACTAATTGACCCAACCTTTATTATTGATTATCCTGTAGATATCTCTCCTTTGGCAAGAAGAAGCGATACTAACCCTGAGATAGCAGAACGTTTTGAGTTCTTTGTAGCAGGTGCAGAGTTAGCCAATGGATTCTCGGAGCTTAATGACCCTATTGACCAATATAAAAGATTTCAAGCTCAAGTTGAGGCAAAAGAGTTAACAGGTGATGATGAAGCGATGCACATGGATACTAATTTTGTCAAAGCACTTAGTTATGGTATGACTCCAACTGCTGGTGAAGGAATAGGAATTGACAGACTCGTTATGATGCTGACCAACCAACAGACCATTCGTGATGTACTTCTTTTCCCAGCCATGAGACCAGAAGCACCTGTAGCAGAGGCTCCAAAAGTTGACCCCTCTACCCAGTGTAAAAAGTGTGGAAACGATGTAGCAGAAGAGCTAAAACCTGCCAAAAAAGGCAAAGGGATGTTCTGTATAGATGGAAATGCTTGTAAAACACGAGCTTCTGAAAGAACTTAGACTTTTTAATATAATGGTGCGTTGGAAAATGCACCATGAAAATATAATTTAAAAATATCAAGGTGTTCTTAAATTATATTTGATATAAATACACCATTATTAAACCCAAAGGAACCACATGAGTTACGCTATGGAAACATTTGATCCAGAAATTTTTGAAGCCATTAACCAAGAGTTAGAGCGACAAACCAACCATTTAGAGATGATTGCCTCTGAAAACTTTACTATTCCAGCTGTTATGGAAGCAATGGGTTCAGTTTTTACTAACAAATATGCAGAGGGTTACCCATACAAACGTTACTACGGTGGATGTGAACACGCAGACACAGTAGAACAATTAGCAATTGATAGAGCTTGTGAGCTGTTTAATTGTAAATTTGCAAACGTCCAACCTCACTCAGGAAGCCAAGCCAATGGAGCTGTTTACGCTGCCCTACTTAAACCTTATGACAAAATTTTAGGTATGGATTTAAGTCATGGTGGTCACTTAACACATGGTTCAAAGCCATCATTTTCAGGTAAAAACTACCAGAGTTTTACTTATGGTGTAGAGCTTGATGGGTACATCAACTACGACAAAGTAATGGAGATTGCCAAAACAGTTCAACCTAAAATTATTGTTTGTGGTGCCTCTGCTTATGCTAGAGAGATTGACTTTAAGAAGTTTAGAGATATTGCTGATGAAGTTGGAGCTATTTTATTTGCTGACATTGCACACATTGCTGGTTTGGTTTGTGCTGATGAGCATATGAGTCCTTTCCCTTATGCTGATGTTGTTACAACAACGACACATAAAACATTGGCTGGACCTCGTGGGGGTATGATTATGACCAATGATGAAGATATTGCTAAGAAAATCAACTCTGCAATCTTTCCTGGTCTTCAAGGTGGTCCACTGGTTCATGTTATCGCTGCAAAAGCTGTAGGGTTTAAATATAACCTTTCAGACGAATGGAAAACATACGCAAAACAGGTTAAAGCAAATACCAAAGTATTGGCTGATGTTCTTATTAAAAGAGGATTTGACCTTGTCAGTAATGGTACAGACAACCACTTGGTACTGGTTTCATTTGTAGGAAAAGAGTTCTCAGGTAAAGATGCTGATGCTGCTTTAGGTGCTGCAGGTATTACTGTAAATAAAAATACTGTTCCAGGAGAAACCAGAAGTCCCTTTGTAACTTCTGGAATTAGAGTAGGAGCTGCTGCCCTTACAAGCCGTGGTATGAAAGAAACTGAGTTTGAGATTATTGCCAATAAAATGGCTGATGTTCTTGAAAATATTGAAGATAGTGAACTTCACGCTAAAATCAAAGATGAGATGAAAGAACTTGCTTCTAAATTTGTTATCTATGATAAAGCCATCTACTAATCTAAATAGTTTGTAATTTTGAAAATTAAAATAGATAATTTAGAGTTTAATTCCGATTATTTCTATATTCAAAGTGATAAGATTGTTGAAAAAATTATTTTCAACAATCGTACTTTTTATAGTAAATATGAGAAAATCAATACGCCTATAAATAAAAAAATTATTGAACAATATAAAAAAGATGAACTAACTCTTGCCTTACCTCTTATTGAAGATGACATCGTAAACTATTTGGTTATAGAGTATTATCAAGAAGATTGGCAAAGTTTTTATTCCTTAATCAAACACCTATTTAAAACTTTAGATATAAGCAACTATATTACCTATAAAAGTCCAAATAAAGAACCACTTCAAATATTTATAAAGAGTACAAATACCCCCCTAGATATAGCCTATGAAAAAGTTGGTAAAATCAAACAAATACTAGAACTTAAGTCAAAAAAAAGCTATAGAATATTTCCTAACAAAAACTCACCAAAAAATTATAATATCATTAGATTCCCACTAAATATCTTATAAATATCTATTATTTATCACTTTTTTTATGTTATACTTTGTTCAAAAAAATGGAGACCAGACAATGGCAGACAAAAACTTACATGACATCAAAATTGGTGATTTAGAGAGCAATAAAAAAACTCCTCTTAAAAACATACTTACCCTCTTAGCTTTATTATTTATAATTTTAGTAATTTCAGTAGTTATTACAAAATTAATTCTAAATACAGACAGTGACACGGATATCGATAGCAATATCAGTACAAGTGAAATGAATAGTAGCGATACTAATGGTAATGCATTAGCTACAGGTGCTGCTGCAATTGCTGGTGCGACTGGTGCTGTTATAGCAGGTACACAAAATGCTACTGCAGATGGTGCAGATGCTCTAAAAAATACAGCTAAAGATGCAAAAGACACAGTAAAAGATGCAGCATCAGCGCTTAAAGATAGAGGAGCAGACGCAAAAGATAATCTACATGAAGCTGCAAAAGATGCAACATCAGCAACTACATTAAAAGAGAGAAATGTTAGTGGTTCAAAAACTAAAGTAACCTTAAGAGACCATAGACCTTTATCTTCAGTTAAAGAATTAGTTACTCCAAAAGAGACTGCTAAAAAAGATTCTTCTTCAACTAAGAAATCCTCTTCTAGTAACAAAAGTGCGAGTAAAAAGAGTACTACATCATCGCATAAAAACTCTACATCAACAACGCACAAAAACTCAACTTCTCATAAAAATGCTACATCTACTAAAACAAAAAGTGATAAAGTAGTTGCTAAAAGAACAACTTCAAGCAAACATACTTCATCATCTAAAAGTATCGCTGGTTATACACTAACTCATGGGTACTATATTAAAATAGGTACATTTAAAAATCCTGCTGCTGCCGTTGCACAAATTAAAAAGACTGGTTTAAATTATAAACTTATTAAGGTAAAAGATGATAAAACTTTAACTCGTGTTTTCATTGGTACATTCAGTTCTAAAGCAAACGCACAAAGTAACCTAAACAAAGCTAAAAAGATTTCTAAAGGTGCTTATATCATTAAAAAATAAGGTATATAAATGATAAAACAACTTCTCTTTGATCAAACAACCCCTGTTTCCATGTATGGGAAGATAAAGGAGCTTTTCAAAGATGAAGTGACCATGCTCTTTGAATCGGTTGTAACCACAACAGAAGGTAACTATAGTTTTATTACTGTAGGTGCTATGGAGCGAATTGTTTATAAAAACAATCAAACACTCTACACAAACAAAGAGGGTATTGTTCAAGAACTGAACAATGACCCCTTTGACTTCTTACAAAAATATTATCAAGAGCTTGACCAAGAACATTATAAAAAAATCTCAAATGAAGTTGGATTCTCTTTTGTTGATGGATTTATAGGTTTCATAGGTTATGACATGGTAAAAGTCTTTGAACCAACTCTAAAAGAGAGTATGGATAACCTTTATGACCCACTTCAAACACCTGACTTAGACTTAGTACGTCCTTCAATCATTTTGGCGTATTCTCATAAAAACTCTATTTTAACCATTATTCAAAATGATAAAAAATACGATGTTAAAATGAATAACTTGGAACTTCTTTTAAAAGAACCAAATATTATTCAAGAAGTAAAACCTGCTAAACTCAATGGGGAAGGAAGTTTTTCTATTGAAGAAGAGAGATACAAAAAGCTTGTTAGTGAATCTAAAGAGATGATACGTTCAGGAGATGTATTTCAAATCTTATTGGCAAATCGTTATACCCAAAAAGGAGAGATTGACCCACTAAGTTTCTACAGACTTTTACGTTCCAAAAACCCCTCTCCTTACCTATTTTTACTTGACTATGAAGATTTTTCAATAGCTGGTTCATCACCTGAAGTTATGGTTCGACTCTCCAATAATGTAATTTTACTTCGACCTATTGCAGGGACAAGAAAACGTGGTAAAAACCAAGCACGAGATAAAGAGCTAGAACTTGAAATGCTCAATGACCCAAAAGAGTGTGCAGAACACCTTATGCTCATAGACTTAGGGCGTAATGATGTAGGACGAGTTGCTAAAACAGGAACAGTAAAAGTAACCGATATGATGAGAGTAGAACGCTACTCCCATGTTATGCACATGGTTTCAGATGTAGAGGCTACCATAGATGAGAACAAAGATATGTTTGACCTTTTCCGTGCCACCTTTACAGCAGGAACCATGACAGGGGCTCCCAAAATACGTGCCATGGAACTCATAGCTCAATATGAAGGTCTTAAACGAGGGTTCTACTCTGGTTCAGTAGGATACTTCGCCTTTAATGGAGAGATGGATTCTTCTATTGCCATACGAACAGCCCTCATAAAACCAGATGCCATTACCCTACAAGCAGGGGGTGGTGTGGTTGCTGATTCTATTCCAGAATTAGAGTACCTTGAGGTTACCAATAAATTAGGTGCATTATTGGCTACCATTAGAGATATGGAGAAGCTGTAATGCAACTCTTCGCCATCTTCGGAAACCCCGTCTCACATTCAAAATCCCCACTCATGCATAACTTTGCCTTTAATGGCTTAGGATATGATGGAGTTTATACACGCTATCAACTTGAAGATGGTTCACAGCTACGTCAGAAATTTTTTGATTTAGATATCCAAGGTGCAAACATAACCGTACCTCATAAGGAAGAAGCATTTAAAGCATGTGATATACTTGATGAGTTTGCTCAAAAAGTAGGTGCTGTCAATACCATTGTAAAAAAAGAGGGAAAACTTTATGGATACAATACCGATGCTCCTGGTTTTTTAAAAGCCATAGAAGAGTTTAAAGATGCTAAAAATGTACTTTTTTTAGGAGCTGGAGGAACAGCTCAATCTACCTCAGTTATTTTGCGTGATGCAGGTTATAATGTTACCTTAGTTAACCGAAGTGAAGCCCGTTTGGAGCGTTTTAAGGAGGATGGTTTTGAAACCTATACTTTTGAGACATTTGATACAGATTTAAAATTTGACTTAATCGTTAATATGACCTCAGCAGGGCTTGAAGATGAAACACTCCCCTGCCCTAAAGAGATACTAGAGAGTGTTGTGCCAAGTTCTTTAGCCTGTATTGATGTTATTTATGGGAAAGAGACAGCTTTTTTAAAATTTGCAAGAGCCTATAAGAGACCAACCAAAGATGGGTCTGATATGTTGCTATATCAGGGGATTATTGCCTTTGAGCATTTTACCAATCATCAATTTTCTTTTAATAAAATAAAACCTCACATGATAAAGGCATTTAGCTAACATAAACTCCCCATTGGCAATATGAAGAGTCCATGATTCAATTATTTTGTACTATTTGTATCTGCTCCAGCATAGTACTCTGGCTCAAAACCATCTTTAAAGAGTTTCATCATTCCACCCGTTAAATTTACAACGTTATAGCCCTTTTTTTTACCTAAAAAATTAGATACCAATTTTGTTCGACTACCTGTATTACAGATAATGGCAAATTGTTCATCTTTATCTACAACTTTATTGAGTTCTTCAAGAAATGCATCTGTATCAACCTCACCTTGTTCATTAAAAAATGTAAGGAGTATAGAATTTCTAATAACACCCATTTGTACCCATTCACCTTCTGTACGGATGTCTATAATTTTCATTTTAGGATTATTTACAAACTCTACTGTTGCTGGTCTATCAATAACTTCTGCAAAAAGTGTTGACCAAAAAAGTAATAGTCCAAATAATATTTTCTTCATTGTTGTTCTTCCTCATTATATATTAATATTTCAGAGCTAATCATAGCGATTAATCGTGAATAATTTGTAAATTTTAAAAGATAAAAAAAGAAAAAAGACCAAAAAATGGTCTCTTTTTCTGTTAATGTAAGAAGTGTCTAACAGTAGTAAAATAGAGTGAGATTCCATGTTCATTAGCAGCTACTATAACCTCATCATCACGAATTGACCCACCTGGTTCGATAATGGCTTTAACACCAGCTGCTGCTGCTGCGTCTATGCTGTCACGGAATGGAAAGAATGCTTCCGATGCCATTGCTGCACCACTAACGTCTAAGTCCATCTCTTTGGCTTTTTTCAAGGCACACTGAGCAGCATCTACACGGCTGGTCATACCCATACCTACAGCTACCATGGCAGAGTCTTTTACATAGACAACACAGTTAGACTTAGTTAATCCTGCTACTTTCCATGCTATCTCTAAATCTTTCATCTCTTGCTCACTAGCAGTAAGTTCAGATTTTTTATGAGCGTTGTGTACTTCGTTGTCACAGATACAATCAGAGTTTTGGTAAACAAACCCACCATCTACGTGTTTGAAGTCGTGGCTGTCTTTGCTCATTACCAATTTTGTTCCACCTTGAGAGAAAAGTTTAAGACGTTTTTTCTTCTCAAATACTTCTAACGCTTCTGGCTCAAAGTCAGCTGCCATAACCACTTCTAAGAAAATCTCATTCATTTTTTCAGCAAGCTCTTTAGTTACAATTCCGTTAACAGCTACAACACCACCAAAGGCAGAAACAGGGTCACATTTTAATGCTTCGGTGTACGACTCAAAAAGTGTCCCTTTAACTGCAAATCCACAAGGGTTACCATGCTTTACAATACACACTGCATTTTCATCACCAAAGCTTGAAGCGATTTTTAACGCACCGTTTACATCGTTGATGTTGTTAAATGAAGCTTCACCTTTAACTTGTTTAAAGTTCTCTGTGAAGTGGTTGTCAAACTCGTACAATGCACCATCTTGATGAGGGTTTTCACCATAACGTGTTTGGAAAGATTTCTTACCTGTAATAAACTGATACTCACCAAAACCATTGTTAAACCGTTTGTTCATGTAGTTAGCAATCATAGAGTCATAAGCAGCTGTATGCTCAAAGGCTTTTATCATAAGGTTACGTCTAAACTCTAAATTATCCGATTTATTCTCTAATGCTTCTATAACAGAAGAGTAGTCGTTAGCATCTGTAACGATCAGTACATCATTAAAATTTTTAGCAGCAGAACGCACCATGGTTGGTCCACCAATGTCGATGTTCTCTATAATCTCATCAAAATCTTCTGTACGCTCAATGGTCTCTTTAAACGGGTAAAGATTAACACATACCAAGTCAATACCTTCTACACCTAGCTCCTTGGCTTGTGCAACATGACCAGCATCTCCACGTTTATGTAAAATTCCACCATGAACATAAGGGTTAAGTGTCTTCACACGCCCCTCAAAACACTCTGGAAATTTAGTTACCTCATCAATCTCAATAACTTTTACACCTGCATCGTTAAGTTTTTTGTATGTTCCACCAGTTGAGATAATCTCCCAACCCATCTTCTCTAAACCTTGTGCGAATTCTACTACGCCATTTTTATCACTAACACTAAGTAATGCTCTCATATAGTACCTTTAAAAGATTTTTTGAAATTATAGCGAAAGGAGTTAAATAGGGAGGAATATACATCAAAGTAATAACCCTTTGATGTATAAGAGTTTATTTAAAGATTATCATTTTCGATCTGTGCAAAAATATCATCTACTAATGTTTTTGAAGCCTCTTTTTTTGGATGTAATTTATCACCAATAGTCTCATTTGGATAATTATCTAATAGTGCATCATATCCACTTACAAAAGGTATCTTTAATTCATCTTTTAAGTCTTCATAAATATTATGAAGCTCATTAGAATGATTTTTATATCCATTATACTCTGGATCCGAAGGCTTATAAGGATTATAATCAAAATATGGCACAGGACTAACCAACAGTACCTTTGCTCCTTCTTTTTGTAATGCATCTATAGAACTCTTAATATCCTTTTTTACATCTGTTATTCTTCCTCTAAGTGCATCATTAATTCCCATTGAGAACTCAACTATACAGTGCTTAGGATTAGCACTATTTTTTATTTGAGCTAATGTTTCAGAACGTGTAAAAGATTGTCCACCTTTACGAGGAACTGATTTATTCTTCAACCACTCATCTACTCGTTGCCCCTCTATAGAAGAGTTAACAAAAGTAATGTTCTTAGGTTTCAATAAATCATTATAATACCCTTTACCCGTATCACGCTCATTAATTAAAAAATCATTTCTAGTTTCATAATATCTTGTAGAATCACCAAGAACTATATAAGTTACATCATCTAGTTCACCACTTGCAGATTTTTCAAATAGTTCTGTAATCGTTAATGGCTCTACGGTTACAGATTGTATCTCTACAGCCTTATTACCAGCTTTATCCACTGCAGTATATATAACATTATAAGTACCAGCAACTGATGTTTTAACCTTACTAAAATCTATACTAACAGGTATCGTTCCATCTATATTATCTATAGCAGTTGCACTAGGAGTAAGAGACTCTCCCTCTTTAATAGTATCAGGAGTAGTAATAGTTATAACAGGCTTCGTTGTATCTTTAGCAACGACTATCACTGTTCTTTCAACTGTAGTGCTATTGAAAGAGCTATCTCTAGCTGTATATTTAACTTTATAGTCTCCTACTTTTTGAATATTAAGACTATGTGTATCTATAGACACCTTTAGTGGTCCATCTTTATCATCATTGGCTATTGCACCCTTTTCAGTATACTTTTGACCTAAAGTCAACTCCATAGTAGATGCACCTTTTAAGGTAATAACAGGAGCTATTCTATCTCCTTTTGTTCCACTCTCTACACAAGCTGTAAAAACAAACACTAGTGCTGTAAACAGCGATATCTTTCCAAATTTAAACATCATTAATACTCTCCTTCATGTTAAATATAATTTTTTTTTATTAATCTGTATGTTTTATGATATTATTATAATATATATATCAAAATCATCTACTTAAATTTACAATAAAGATTTATTATTGTATGATTGGTAACAAGTTTTTAATTGTTATTTTTTATTAATTAAAGGAAACAGGATGAATTTAATTAGAAATACTCTACTAAGTGTCTTATTGGTGCAACTCTTAGCATTTTCATATATAAAGTTTTTTTATAGAAAAGAGGTAAGTAACTTAACCTATCTGGCGAAGATAGATGCCATACCAATAAAAAAGAGAAAGAAGCGTATAGAAAAAAATCATATAACTAACAATAAGCCTACAGTGCGAAAAGATATAAAAGTAGCACAAAAAAAAGTTTCTCCTCCAAATATAAAAAAAATTATAAAGATAGTTAAAAAACAAGCCTTAATCAAAAAAAAGCCATTAAAAAAAATATCTAATACAAACACCAAAGTAGAAAAGTATGCTAAAAAATTTTTAGGATATAAATATGTATGGGGTGCAACAGGTCCTAAAACTTTCGACTGTTCAGGTTTTACTCAAAAAGTATATAAACAGTGTACGGGTATTGTTATTCCACGTGTTTCAAGAAATCAAGCAAAAGTAGGGAAATATATTAAGTATTCAGAATTAAAAAAGGGAGATATGGTCTTTTTTGATACTACAAAAGAACGTTTAGGAAAAGTTAACCATGTAGGCATATACTTAAGTAATGGAAATTTTATTCATGCCAGTTCTGGAGGGAAAAGAGTTATGATTACTAACTTTAATAAAAAAAGATTTTATAAAAACCGTTTCTTATGGGGAAGACGAATCATACAAGAGCATACTGCCGTTGCAAGAGTCATGAAAAAGAAAAACAAAGAAGAGAGTTAAACCTCTTCTCCATCATAATAAAACTCATCAAGCCCATCTAAAAATGCCATAAGCAGTTCATCTGAACAAGCTTTAAAGTTTTTAGTCCCCTCTTTACGAAAAAGTGAGCCTATTTGTCGTTTTGTCAATGTCACTTCTGCTAATGCAAAAAGAATAACCAATTCTGCTTCTTTTAGCTCCATAGCAACTCTAATCTTTTTAAGTATTAAGTTATTACTCAGCTCTACAACATCATCTTCAGTTGGCACTTTATCAGAAGGGCCTCTTTTTAAGATGACCAAGCCATCTAAAAAAAGTCCTAACTCTTCATAAGTTGCCTCTTCATAGCCTTTGTCTTGATGTTTTTTGAGTATATTGACTAAATGCTCTTCACTCATCTCATAATTTACTAACGCATATGCTTCTATAATGCTTTTATTGTCTAAAGAGAGTGCTGTTTTGATTTTAAAAAGTATATCATTTATTTGCATATTAAAAATACTCATTCATAATTTGAGGAAACAACTTAATGGTCTTCTCTGCTTTGGCTATTTTCTCATTAAAAATTTCTGCTGAATGAGGAAAAGTCTCTGCAAACTCTGCATAGATTTCCATTTTAGCCAACATATGATTTTCCAATGCATCTAAAACCAACTGCATACGCTCTTGGCTCACTGCAAATTTCATGAGCAACTCAAACATACGTTTTCTAGGGTGAATAGACATAGAATCCCCTGCCGCATCTGCAATATCTTTAATGTCCCAACGTGAGAGGTAAATACCACTTACATGAGGAGCTATCAATTTTGCATAAAGAGCTTCGGTATAACTCGGATAGTCTCTTAAATCTACCTCTTCATCAGTAGAACAAGAACCATCTGCACAAAATGCATCACTATCTTTCATTGCCTCAAATTCAGCTCTTAAATCTTCTATATCACTCATATTCATTTTATCCATTACAACTCCCTTTATATCATTGTTGGAATTAAATCCATATCTATTTTTGTACCATACCATTTGTTGGCTAAAATCATCATCTTCATTGCCAGTTCCATGTCGGCATCTACATACTCTGGATTTTTAACCATACTTGCCAACTCTTCATTTAAACAGTAACCATAAATAGTTTCATCTTTAACCTCTATATAATCAACAGAATTACTAGCAATAGCACTTTTGTTCATTACATCACAAAAAGAGACGGCATTCTCTCTAAATTCATTTTCAAACATCATCTTATTCACTTTTGAAAAAGCAACACCCTCTAAAGTAGTATCAAGATGCTCATCTTTAATATTTAAAGCAATGGCTGTTGCATTAACACCATTTTCCTTTAATATTTTATTAAAATACTTTCTACACTTTCCTGTCTGTGCGTTATATCCAAGTATGGTACATAACTTTGTGTCTGGTTTTATCTCTTCTGGTTTCATATCTTTCCCTTTTTTTGCTTAGGAACGTGGACTTTAGTCCACGAACCCTATAAAATATGGATTTTTACAGGACTAAAGTCCCTGCTCCTACACATCCATTTTTCTAGCATTGGCATGAAGCTCTATCGCCTCTTCCTCTTCCACTTTACAGCGTAGACACTCTTTGGCTCCACCTGTATAGGTAAAGTAATTTCCACACTCATTACAGCGTTGTATGTCAAATTTTGCCAAAGTTCTTTGAGTCGGTTCAAAAAACTCTTTTATCTCAAACCCTGGTTGAAGCTGTATGGAATTTGGCTCACAAACATCATGACAGAGGTGACATTTAACACACATCATTGCATCAAAATTTATCACAGAGAATTTATTGTCAGAACTCAAAGCACCTGTAGGACAGATACGGTAACAAATTTGACAATTGGTACAAGACTCATCTACAAATTTTTGTGAAGTAAAAGATATATCACCCTCTGCCAAAACTTCATAAGCCTCTTTTTTCTCTTCACGTTTTAAGAGTGAAAAAAGAAGTTTACGTTTGTCTGGAATCTTTTTGTCTTTAATTCGAGCGATAACATCATCGTCCAACTCAAAAGCTTTTAGTTCGTCTGACTCTACTGCTTCATCGAACTCCATTTTACTTTTCACTGCACCCTTCAAAGAGAGAAAAGAGCGTCTGTCCCGAACCTCTTGCTCTTCTTCGCTTAACTCTTTTTCATCACTCAAAGAGTCAACCAAAATTTGTTTCTGGGAAAATGTAGAGAGTACAAAATTTGCCTCTTCTATATTGGTTTCTATCTGATTGTTTAAACGTCTTGACTCACCACCACAGCTACAAGCTTCTGCATCTAAAATTACTTGTTCATCTGAGCCCAATGCTAAAGAGATAAGATGTTCAACAGATAAAACACTTAAACATGGAAGTTCTGTTTTACAAGCAAACTTATGCTCTTTTTTCTCCAACGCTTCAAAAAAGAAGTTAATCGCTGAAAAATCAGAAAGAGAAAATGACTCGGTAGGACAAACACCCACACAACCACCACACTCAATACATGCCGATGGTGTAAAAGCAGGAACATTCTCTACTATCTCTATGGTAGAGACAGGGCAAATGTCAACACATTTTGTACATTCAGAAAACTTACTCGTAGCCCGTACACACGAACCTGCATCAAAAAGTAAACCCATACTTATGCCAATGCTTCCAACTGTTCACAAACATACTCATAGTCACTCAACATAAACTCTAAAGTCAACTCTGCACCATCATGGTAGAGGGCTGTTCTTGACTCATTTTTCATGTTAATTAAAAAGAGTGGAGCCCAGTTTAAAAGGTGGTCACGTAAAAAACCTTGTTGGACAAGTAGTAACTCTGCTACTCCACCTGCATCATTGGCTTCAAATGCCTTTCTAAGTGCATCACAAAGCATGTACATAAACTCTAACTCTACCCCAATATGGTCGGGGCTAATCACACGTGCTTCACTTAGCTCTACACGAAAATCTAAAGCATCATAAAGGTTCATAAGTGGATTTTCTCCCCCACTCTCTATCATCTGGTCATCACGGGTATAAAAAGTCTCATAAGGAACAAGGTGCATTAAAAAAAGATTGGCATAATCAACATCTAAATGACGCTCTTTTAGTATGCTAGCGTTAAACTCTTTTCTTTTTCCCCACTCTTTATAGTTTGGGAAAAGGTTTAAAATCTCTTCATTTGACTCTATCGACTTTAAAAATTCAATATCTACCTCTGTCATCATCAATCTTGAAATTAAAGCATAAAGTGCAATACGGTTTTCTATCTCTTCTTTTGTTACGTTTATATTCATGTTTTTCCATTTTTTTCTTTATGGCACATCATACCACTTTCAAAATAAATATAGCTAAAAATTTTAATATTGATTATGAAAATAGTAGTAAGAACAGAGAGTAATCTCTGCCCTTATTTGTTGAAAATTAATCTGTAATCTTAACGGTATACGCTTTCTTAGAAAGAGGCACGGCTGGTCTCTTAATGTGTACTGGTCTTCTTAATGTATCAGAAGAGTTAAGAGGTCGAGTTAACTTGTCTCTCCAAGCTTGGTAAACTTTCATGTTTGCTTCATAATTTACATAAATATCACCAATTTGGTCTTCTGGACCTGCAAGCTCTATGCTTACTTTTTGATGCCAAGCATGGTTACCTGCAATTGGATCTGGATGTGAAGGAGCCACAGCATTTTGCCATGAACCACTTAGACCATCCCACCAGATATTGTCAAGGTCTTTGTTAAACTCTTTAAACTGCCATGTATCTCTTCGCTCATACATTGCGTCTTTAAGACCTTCTGCAGGTTTAAGTGTACCTACTTTTCCATCCATAGTCATGTCGTATAGTGGAGCACCCAGCCCCATAACACCTAACTGATGAGAGAAACCAGGAATGTCTACTGCATTTTTAAGCTTCCATCGTCCCGCATGGTGAGAGTTCGCAAGAACACCAGGCATAGTACCTTCAGTTGGAACAGCCATAGCAATAAAGTAACCAGACTCTAAACCTGAAACCGTATCAGTAATGGTAACTTTAATCGCATCACCTTGTTTAATGTTCAATCGTTTTGCATCATCTGTGTTAATCCACACAGGGTTATGGTTTTGACTTATCTCCATAAGGTGCTTAGAGTTTACAGAACGTGTATGAATATTATACGGTAATCTAAATATAGTATTTAATGCAAAATCATTACCTTTTTCCATAAAGTCATGGTGTACTTGTGTTACAACATGCACCATTTTTTTACGCTCTTCTTTTGTCTTAGGGTAGATAGGTATAGCATACTCAGGCCACTTCCATTCAGCAAACCATTCAGAGAAGAACTCTGCTTTTTTACTTAATGTGTGGAAACCTTGAGATATTTTACCATCTACTTCAACACCAATCGCTTTTTTACCACCGAAAACATGGTCTTCAACCAATAATGCACCATACTCATCTTTTTCAACTTCAGAAGCCTCATACTCATGTCCGTGTGCATGATAAACATCGCCAACTTTTTTAAGTTCACGCTCTTGAGGTTTATAGATATTGTCCTCTTCTAACCATGTTCCAACATCTCTCATAAACTTGTAGTTAGGGTATGGTTTTCCTGCATATTTAGGATTGCTTTCGGCTGTCGCTTTTAGATTTGGTAAGTTATCAAAAGCAGCATCATACCACTCTGCAATACTTACGGCTCTTGTTGGGTCTTCTTTTGAAGCCCAGTATTTTCTAACACCTAAGCTTCCATCTGGGTCAACATAATCTGTCATGATGTTTGCCCAAAACTCAACCTCTTCCCAAATTTCTCCAAGACCAGCAGCCATATGTGCTTCTAGTGTTCCTCTTGCAGGGTGTTTAGGTGTCCATCCCATTTTTTCTAATGCAACTCTAAGTGCTGGTTGTCTAAATGCCAACCATCTACTTGGTTGTGTTGGTGATGAGTGTTGATCATGTCTCTCACCTGCTAAACCTACAGGAAGAATGTAATCACAATACCAGTTTGTTTCTGACCATGTAGGTGAAAGGTTCATTGACAATTCAATTTTCTTTTCATCTTTAAGTGCTTCTATCCATCTAAATCCATCTGGGTTAATCCACACAGGGTTATACATTCTTGGAACATAAACAGAAATTTTTTCAGGAACATTAAGTCCTTTAGCTTTCCATTTATTTCTCCACTCATCATCCATAAGTAGGTGAGGCAAAATGTGACTCATCTCATAAGTACTCAATGGGTACTCAGGTGGCCAAGCAAGTTCATTCCAAACATCAACTCTACCAGGTTGTTCACCTGATACTGTTGCCTTTTGCCCTTTACCATTGACTGAAATCTCATGCCAGTGGTGCATTCCTACTCCACCTACATCTCCAGCCATAGCACCACGAAGCCCAAGTGCGAAGAATGCTGCACGACCATTCATCCAACCACCACGGTGTCCAATGGTTCCTGCTCTCCAAACGTAGCTTGAAATTTTAGCTCCTGCATCAATAAACATCTCATAGAGTTTCTCTATGGTTCTAGCTTCAACTCTACACTCTTTTACTACAAAATCTAAAGTATAACCAGAATACATCTCTTGAAGCATCTTAATAAAGTCTTCATAGCTGTCACCTTGTGGTACAGATTTGATATAACCTTTATCAACCAAAAGAGCCAAATACTCTTTGTTTGCCATCATAACATCCCAGTTCATCCAGTTCTTAACCCAAGCGTGATGAACCAAATCTTCACCGTTGATATCTTTTTCATTAAGAATTCTATTTGCTAGGTAAAGGTAAAGTGCTGCCTCTGTTCCTGGCCAACATGGAACCCAAAGGTCTGCCATACCAGCTGAGTTAGAAAGACGTGGATCCATAACAACAAGCTTAGCACCTTTTTTACGTGCATCAGCAATTCTACCTGCTGCTTGTTGGAAGTAGTGACCTGCATCAGCAGCGTGAGATGACTGTAAAAAAATCAACTTGGCATTTGCCCAGTCTGGTGAGTTTCTATCATCGTTAAACCACTGAATTGTTGCTTCTCTTGCACCTGCAGAACAGATGTTTGTGTGAGAATCAAAACCATCACAACCCATTGCATGAGGAACTCTATGACTGAAACCATTTTCGTTAGGACGACCAACATGGTACATGAAAAGTTTTTTTGACATCTCATCACCAGTTTTAAGAGTATCATGTATTTTAGTACCAATCTCTTTCATAGCGTCATCCCATGAAGTTCTTACCCATTTACCTTCACCTCTTTTAGAACCTGGAGCTCTTTTTAAAGGGAAAGGAATTCTATCTGGGTCGTACATTTGAGAAGTAACTGCATAACCTTTTGCACAGTTACGTCCACGTGAACCAGCATGAAGTGGGTTACCCATGTATTTTCTAACCATAAGGTCTTTTGGGTTTTTAGTCTCTTTGTACTTACCAATATCAACCCATGCAGTCAGACCACAAGCAGCTTCACAGTTAGAACACGCTGTTGGAACCAACATATATTCTACAGCTTTAATCCCATCAGGATTATCTTCACTTTGAACACCATTTCTACCTGTTCCACCACGTTTCCAATCTTGACCATCAAGCTCTTTAAAAGAGTCCCAATCTTCAAGCTTTGGATAAAATAATAGATTCTCTGGAGTTGAGGTAAATTTTGTCTCATCTGCCATTAAAGGGGTATCTACTATTGTAGAAAATACACCCTTTGCTACAACAGCACCTGCTACGGTGTATGTTGTCCCTTTTAAAAAACTTCGTCTACTTTCAAAGAAAGAAGAGTTTTCGTTATTCATTTTCTTAACCATATGTATCTCCTTAACTTAACGGTATCATTTGTGGAATTTCTAGCCACGTACTCTTTGCAAGGTAAAGACCAATAAACGTCGTTACTGCTGCAAATTTCAACATTGTTCTGTTCTCAACTTTTAGTGATCCCATTGCTATAAAGAATGGAATAATATATCCAAGAACCATCGCTGCCCAAAACTGAGTATTATATGAACCACCTGAGTGAACATATGCCAATGTTGCTTCTACTTCTGCTGCTTTGAAAGAGAAGAAATACTCTCCCATGTACATAATAAATGAAAATGCAACTGACAGTGCTAGTATAAGTGTTAAATCTCTTCTAGCTTCTGCTGACCACTTTTCTGAAACAAGAATGAAAGATGCAGAACCTACCATCAGTGCTGCAAATAACATTTGAACCAGTTCAGCTGGAGCTGCCCATAACTCTCTAGCACTCGCTTCTGCCATAATAATAGCAGTATACATAGTAACAGGTAATGCCAATACTACTACAAATGGAAAAATCTTTTCGTATAGTGCAGATTTTCCTCTAAGTGTTTTAGCAAGTCCATTTTGACGAGCAAAATCAGGGAATGCATCTAAAGCACCTATTGCCAACATTACGGTTACAAGCCCCGTAAAGAGAGAAGCCATCCAAGCACCAACGGTGATTGCTGAAGTCCAGTGTGGGTGTAAGAAAATGTTCACCATTCTTAACGGCTGGTGTAAATCTAGTAAAGTAAACAATAAAAATACGTTTAAAGCAATAAAAGAGATAAGAGGCATCATCCATCTAAGGTTAGGCATCTCCTCTTTTTTATGTCTATAGAGTAAAAAAGCACCTATCAGTATAACACCTGTACCAATACTTTTTGCCCACATGTTAAGTGTAATCATCCAACCCCAGATTATTCCAGGGAGAGCAACATCAAGCGTTACAACTGCTTTGGTTGCTTCTATAACTGTACCGTGATCCATTAGTGTCCTCCTTCTTCATGAGACTCATGACTCTCATCTGCATCATTTGGCATATCTACGAAACTCTCATTTTTCAAGTGATCATTATGTCCACCAAAGATTGGTGCTGTAAATCTCTCTAAAATAGAGTGATGAGAGTCACCCAAAGTCTCTAAATGCGTAATGTTATTAAACAGTCCGTAACCTTCAATTCTCTCATGAGCTAAAGGATTAAGTGTTTGATTACCACCACCAACATAATAATGTTTAGGATTAGTATGCTTTTCAGGTTTTCTTACTTGAACATCACCTTGATGCTCCATAATATATCTTGAAATAAAAGACTTTTCATCTTCAACATCACCAAAGATATTGGCTTCAACAGGACAAGCAACCACACAAGCTGGCATCATACCACTTTCGATTCTGTGCGCACAATAGGTACACTTATCAGCAGTATTTGACTCTGGATCCATATAGATTGCTCCATAAGGACATGCCATCATACAACCAGCACAACCAATACATCGTGAACTATCAATATTAACAATCCCATTATCAAGATAATGTAATGCCGATACTGGACAGATTCGCTCACAGGGAGCATTTTCACAGTGGTTACATCTTAATGGTGTAAACGAACGTGAATTATCAGGGAATGTCCCTATATCTATGTATTTTACACGCAAACGCCAAGAGCTTAATGGCACTTCATTTTCAACTTTACAGGCAATCTCACACCCTTTACAACCCATGCAAAGGTTAAGATCGACTAAAAAACCTAATTTCATGTTTCCTCCTCATTTTTATAATTATCATAAGTTATAGTTATTTTGTTAAATAACCTAATTTATTAGATGAATAGTCTATAGCGTTTTTGATTAATTTTCAATGATAATATCAATAAATTCACATTTATAGAGTCTAAGCAGTAACTGTGTGTAGTTTTTTCTACTGATGATTAAGAAAAATTTATTCTTTAATTAGTTTTATTGATAATTAAAATTAGATAATTTTACTCCTATTTATAAAAATTAGTTATACTTCTCAATATTTGATAAAGGATTAAACAATGCTCAAAGAAAATTATGATTTAGAAGGAGCGTTAAAGTGCTATTTAAAGCTTCTAAAATCAGAAGATTATTTTGATGCCCATGAAGTCCTAGAGGAAGCATGGCACCCCCTACGTAAAGCCAATCACCCTCTTAAAAACTTAGTAAAAGGTCTTATTAACGGAGCTATTTGTTTTGAACATATTAAACGAAATAGAAAAAATTCCTATGGAAAAGCGTCAAAAGTTATAAACTCTTTTGAACGACATAAACATTTACTCATAGAAAGAATTGAATATTTTGAAGTTTTTGAAGAGGCTTGTTTTGAAGTAGAGAAGTTAAAGAAAAAACTTCTTTCATCTACTTCAAGCTAACACCTCATCTACTTCCTATAAACCACCAAATACCCAACAGGCAAAACCAAAAGCGTCAAAATAGTAGAACTAATAATCCCCCCAACAATCACCACCGACAATGGATACTGAATTTCAGACCCCACACCTGTAGCATAAAGTAGAGGTAAAATCCCAAACAGTGTTGTAAATGCCGTCATTAAAACAGGTCGCAGTCTAAGAAGAGTTGCTTCTATAATCACCTCTTTTAGAGCTTTTTCAGGGTACTTCTCTCTTAACTCATCAATAAAGGTCACAAGAACAATTCCATTAAGTATGGCAATAGCAAAGATGGCTAAAAAACCAATAATGGCTGAAACTGAGAGGTAAATTCCTGAAATAATAAGAGCAACAATCCCACCCATTAAACCAAATGGTACATTCATAAGTACCAAAAGAGCCTTTTTCATGGAGTTAAAGGCTGTATATAACAGAAGTAAAATAAGCATTATCGTTACAGGAATAATGAGCATTAGTTTCTTTGTTGCCTCTTCCATATTTTTAAAATCTCCTGCCCACTCAATGTAGTAACCTGATGGCATTTTTACTTTAGATTTTATTCGTTCATTAGCTTCAGCTACAAGTGAAGCAACATCTCGACCTTCGGTTTCCATTCCTAAAACCATATAACGGTTGAGGTTTTGTCGTTTTATAAATGAAGCACCTTGTTTAACTTCAATATTACAGACATCTCTAAGTCTAACTATAGAGCCTTTTTCGGTGCGTAAGTTAATATTTTTTAGCTTCTCAATATCTTCTCTAGCATCTTTTAGTTTAGCCACAATTCCAAACCTTTTAACACCCTCTATTTTTTGGGTTATCGACTCCTCTCCAATGCCGTTTCTAATAAACTGCATAATCTCAGAGACCTTTACCCCATACCGTGCTAAAGCTTGGTAGTTGGGGCGAATAACGATGTTGGCTTGACCTAATTGTGGCTCTACTTCAACCTCTTCAAGCCCATCTAAGCCCTCTAGTGCCTCTTGGATTTCTTTGGAGATTTGAGCCATGACCTTTTGCTCTTCTCCATAAATCTTAATGGCAAGTTCAGACTGAACCCCCTCTAAAAGCTCCTCTATTCTCATCGCAATAGGTTGTGTTGCTACAAAACGGACATGCTCAAAGGTGTGGGTAACATCTTTGGTAATTGTTTCGGTCAAGGCAGGTAAATCAGCAATATTTGGCTTTAAGGTTAAGAGTACCTCCATGTAAT
>JALUMR010000105.1 GCA_027055805.1 Campylobacteraceae bacterium | reverse complement strand
ATACTTTGTAGTATAATCTTTATGATTCTTATGTATATATGCATATCTCATAAGAATCATCTTTTTCCTAAATTTTAGATATTTCTCTCTTTTTTGTCTAAAGTGTAGTTAGAAGAGTATCCTCATTATCTCCTCATTTTTTTCAGATAAAATATAATCATAAAAATTTGAAAGGATTTCTACATGACTACTTTACTTATGATGTTTCTTTTTCCTATCGGTCTCTATACCTACTTTGTAATAGAAAAAAAAACAAAAAAAGAGTATCAAAAAGTATTTGACAACTTTCAAGAGAGTACCTCTTTAAGTACAAAATATACCCATGAAGAGAAACTAAATCGTTTTGAGCAGATGTTAGAGCAAAATGGTTATGAGGTTGTTTCTGTAAGTAAAAACAGGGTTGTTGGTGAAAAAAAAGTTTTGAGTATGGGACTTATTTTAATAGGTTTGGGTGTTTATATGGTAGGCTTATTCTTCTACTTGGCGTACTATTTTTGGTTTCAAAAACCTCATCGGGTTGAGTTTTGTTTATGAAAATTATAGGAAAAATTTTATTTGTCACTATGATGTTATGGCTTCCTTTGTCTGCTATGCAACCTACAGAGGAGACAAGAGGGGCTGTTGCTTTTGAACTTTTTGATGAAACTGTTGTACATGAAGAGCTAGATAATGCAGGAATGTTTAAAGAGCTAAATGTCACTGTTTTTATATTTAAAACTTCTGACACAGAGGTTACGATTGATAACATTAAAAAGTATGACCATCGGTTTAAACCTTTGGATAAAAATGAAAAACTTCAAGATGAAAACTTAACACTTTGGATAAAAGTTGATTTGGGTAAAAACTTTCCAAGTGGTGACTTTGTAGCGTCTTATGGTGATTCTCAAATTTTAGAACATAGCTTTTTAGACAGACAGAGAACCGATATTTTTAAAATTGGTGGGACAGAGCATCTTAAATTTTCATATAATAAAGCAAAAGATAGCTCCATTTATTATTTTAAAATCTCCAGTTCAAAATATGAAAATGCTTACCGTTACCTCTTTATTAGTAGTAAAAACAGCTTTTACACGGAGCTTAATAACAGTATTTTAGTCACCATATCCTTGGGTATGATAATGGGTTTAATCTTTATGGCAGGTCTTTACAATGGGGCAATGTATTACTACAATAAAGACAAATCTTTTCTCTATTATATGCTAATGCAATTTTTTGTAACGCTGATACTTTTTAATATGACAGGGATTATAAGTTTTACAGACTTAGAGATAGCTCGGAGTGAAACATACTACTCTTTATGTTCGCTGATGGGGGTATTTTTTACGACACTTTTTACTAAATCATTTTTAGATACAAAGATACACAGTCCAAAATTAAATACCCTTCTCAATATATTTATAATCATGATTTTTATTGATGCTCTTTTTTCAATTTTTTATGTCTCGATAATTTTTAAATATCATTTGTTACCATTTTTTGCATTGAGCTATATATACCTTGCCTTTAAAAGAGTGAAGCAGGGGTTTAAACCAGCCATATTTTATCTGCTAGGATGGATATTTTTAGTGCTTTCACTCTTTTTAGACTCATTTTGGCAACTTAATTTTATAGTGAGTCCTATTTTTGTGGGTACAGCCATAGAGGCGATACTCTTCTCATTTGCCTTGTCCTATAAAATAAAAATGATAAATGAAGAAAAAGAGCAACAAAAAGAACTCATGGTACATCAAAGTAAACTGGCTTCAATGGGCGAGATGATAGGCAATATCGCTCACCAATGGCGACAACCTTTGACCCATTTGTCTTACACGGTGATGAACATTGAAGATGCGTTTAAACATAAGAGTTTAGATGAGGTCTATCTTGACAAAAAAGTAGATGAAGCAAATACCCAAATAGCGTATATGTCTCAAACTATAGATGATTTTAAAGATTTTTACGCCATAAGCAAAGAGAAAGAGCTTTTTTCTTTAGAAGAAGAGAGTAGACAGGTGTTAAGCATCATGGAACACGCACTCAATGAAAAAGATATAGAAGTAGAGTTTGTAGTGACAGAAGATAGAGTGTTAACTAACTATAAAAATGAGTACAAACAAGTGCTTTTAAACCTTTTGAGCAATGCCAAAGATGCCTTAGTTAAAGAACGCACGGTGTCACCAAAAATTGTAATAACGGTCAACAAAAATAGCGTAAGCATAAGTGACAACGCAGGAGGGGTGAAGCTAAAAGAGATAAACAAAATATTTGAACCCTATTTTACAACCAAAGAGGAGCATTCGGGAATAGGGCTTTATATGTCGAAGATGATAGTTGAGAAGAATATGGGAGGGAAACTTAGTGTTAGGAATGAGGAAGAGGGGGCTAAATTTACAATAGTGGTGTCTTAAGTTTCTTAACATCATATTAACTCTTTTTAAATAAAAAATAAACATAGCTTATGCTATACTCTCTTTTTTAAATAATTTATAAGGAGTATTTATAATGAATAAAAAATATATATCATTAGTGGTGGTATCTGTGCTATTAACAGCATGTGGAGGTGGAGAAAAGTCTTCAACTCAAAACGATGGGAAAGGTTCTATAGACCTTAAGCAATATTTCCCCAATAAATCAATGACTAAAACATTTAGTAGTGTTGAACGAGATGGTGATAATGTTGATACATCACATAATGATGAGATTATTGAAGTTGTAGGTAATACGATTACAACAACAGTAGGTACACAAGTACTAAAAAAAGTAGTTTTTTCTGATACTAATATTACAACAACATCATTTGATGCAGAAGATGGTGATGAGGTAGAGTCTAAATACAGACATGTGGACTTAGGTGATAAGCTTCTTTCAAAAAAAATAAATTCTAGTAGCAATACTGATTTAGGTAAAATTACTACAAAATTAGACCGTGTATGTAAAATTCAAAGTAAAGAAAATAGATTTGAAAAAAGTGACCATGTTTATACAGGAGACTTATTAAAAATTGAGTGTATTGCTGAAGGTGAAGTGATTTATGAGATCAAACAAGCTATTTTAGATGCTGGTGCTGCAACCGATTTAAATGGTTCACATAGTGTATATAACAAATCATATACCTATGTTCAAAAAGATATAGGAGAAGTTGCTTCTATTGATGATGATTGTGTTAGCAATGCTAAACTTCCTATGATTGTTAATGATAATGCAAAACCTGAAGAATGTATAAAAGAACAGTATGATTATCAGTTTTATCTTCCTTAGAAGATATAATTTTTTCTTTTTTAACTAAATCTCATTTTTTATACACTTTATTTAATTATGATTGGTTACAAGCAAAAATTTTGGACAGCCTAGGCTTATTCCACTTAAGTCATAGTATTTCGTAAGTACTATGACTAAAGCTTTTTCTTTACCCTATTTTTTTTCCTCATTTTTTCCTCATTTTATTCCACTATACTACTTCTATGAAAACTATAAATTTAATACTAGCCCCATTATTATTGCTAGCCGATGTAGACTTAGGTGAGATTAACGTCAATGCTTCCCAAGAGCCAGAGAGTATGGATTTTTTAATCCAAAAAGAGAGCTTTATGCCCCATGCCCCTATGCAGAAGCAGATAACATCAAAAGAGGCATTGTTGATTCCTGGAACCAATGGTGACCCTATCAAAGCACTAAAATCTTTTGCAGGGGTGGTGAGTACCAACAACGATGAGGGAAGTGAAATTTATATTCATGGTTCAAAACCTCGTGAAACAACATTTTCTGTCAACCATTTACCCCTTGGTTATGTGTTTCATGTAGGGGGTCTTCACTCGGTCATAGCTCCTGAAGCCACAGCACAGATAGATGCCTACTTAGGTGGGTTTGATACCACGTATGAGTCTATGGGAGCTGTGGTGGACATTACACCTAAGTTTCCAGAGGGTTCAAACAAGGGTAGGGTACATGTGGGCATGTACGATTCTGACTTTGCTTACGATGCAAAACTGGGCGAAGATACAGCTCTTTTTATAAGTGGACGCAGAAGTTACTTTGACCTAATCGCCTCAAAAGTTTTAGATGAGTTGGATAAAGATGAAAAAGATGAGACGAAAAAGACAACCTTTACGCTTTTTCCTCAATATTATGATGCCAACCTTATTTTGAGCCACAACGTGGGAAACCATACCTTTTCACTTGAAGCCATAATGGCACAAGACCAGATGAAGCTTAACAGCACCATGAACAAAACAAAAGACCCTGTAGCCAATGGTAAAATCAACTCTAAATATGGGTTTACAACGCTTGGTGCAAGATGGAACTACAGTGGAGATAATTTTGAGTCTATGACGCTTTTGTCGCACATGAAAACCAAAGAGAACACAGAGCTTTTTGATGCTGATTATTTTGTAAAGACCTCTAACAATGTATCAACACTCTATCATGAGACTACTTTTGAAGTGGACAAACATAAACCTTTGGTTGGGTTTGAGGTGAGTCAAATAAATGCACCATTAAAGGCACATATAACCAAGCCACCTAGTTCAGATGATTTTGACACACTGGTCACAGACCAAGAGGTGGTAGACATAGATAAAACCTTTAAAGCCAAAACTTATACAGGCTTTGTTCAAGATATTTGGGACATAACTCCTAGTGACCACTTTCGCTATGGTGTAAGAGCTTGGAATACTGA
The DNA here is from genome assembly GCA_027055805.1 of Campylobacteraceae bacterium. Taxonomy (GTDB): domain Bacteria; phylum Campylobacterota; class Campylobacteria; order Campylobacterales; family Sulfurovaceae; genus UBA1140. Next base: position 4,329 of record JALUMR010000105.1, on the reverse strand, counting down.
TTTTCAAAAGTTTGGTTCAGGCATAGACCCTCGTGTGGCGTATGTTCATGATTTTTCAGACACGCTAACAGCTTCTGTAGCTCTAGGTCAGTACTCTCAACTACCTGAAATAACCTATGCCATAGATGGGTTTGGAAATCCTCTTATAGATACCTTTGAGTCTTCAAATCACTATACGTTTAACGTGACTAAGAAATTTGCAGATAAGAGTTCTTTGGTGATAGAGCCTTACTATAAAACGTTTAAAGATTTAGCCATTTCTGATGAGGTAAATGAGTATGAGTCAGTAGGTAAGGGTGAAGCTTATGGAGTAGATGTTACCTACAGAAAAAAGGTAGACAAGTTTGATATCATCGCAGCCTACACCTTTGTAAAAGCCAAACGACAACTCAACACCAATAGCAGTAAAAAGTACAGATTTGAAGGAGATATTCCTCATACTTTACAGGTCAATGCCTCTTATAAATTAGACAATGATTGGCGTGTATCTTCTCTCTTTAAGTTTAACAGTGGTAAACCTTATACGCCTATTGTTGGTAAAGAGAAGGCAGATTATAATGGTCAAGCCTACAACCGACCTCTTTATGGAACACCCTATAGCAAACGTATGCCAAGCTCTTATGACTTAGATATTCAAATTGGAAAAACCTTTAATTACAGCAATTCTAGCCTAGAAGTAGCATTTGAGCTTATGAATGTTAACGCGTTGTTTAAACAAAATATTGATTCTTATCGTTATAATGATGATTATGAGAGAGATGGAGAGTATGAACAGATGGGATTCTTACCTGCTTTTCATTTGACGTATAGGTTTTAAGATAAAATAAACTAAAATAGAAAAATTCATTTGAATAATAGGAAAAAAGATGACAATCATATGTTTAGAAGAAGACCAACAAAGTTTATCAAAACGCTTTAGAAAAACGGACTATTTTGTATTTTTAGAGGGTGTGAATAGTACTATAAAACAAAACCCTCATAAACTTTCAAAGTCAAACGAGTTTTTTAAGTACTTTGAGACTTTAGGGGTAGAGAAAATTTATTTAAAAGCACTAGGCTACAAAACTTTTTTACGTTTAGAGCAGATGGGTGTTAGGGTTTTCTTTGTACCTAAGGCTAAAGTGTATAGTGAAATAAAAGCCAGTGAGTTGGTTGAAATCAAGGCTGATAATGCCGAGAGTTTTTGTACTTTGGGACATTTTAGGTAAACCCAATGACCCAAATGGTGTTTACCATTTGGGTCGTTGTATAACTATTCACTCTCCAAACGCTTAATATCACCATAAGCTCTGTAAAAACCACCACCAGTTGACTCTTTAACACTCTCTACTACATACATTGCTCCATCTTCTCGAAGGTTTTGAGGGAACTGAACATTCCACGCTTTTTCATAACCATCGGAGACCACATGCACACGAAGTTTTGAGCCTTTTTTAGTACACTTAACCACCACACCTTCTGTAATGTCTTTAGTGATTTCTAGCTCTTTATCATTGAGTACTTCAACAGTTTTAGGTGCTTTAATGCTTTTAGCTTGGGTAAATGTTCCCTCTTGTGCTTGGGCAATGGCTACTTCTGACGCATCAATACATGCCATAGAGCCATTGGTTGTTACAATGTAAAGCTTTTCATTTAAGTACTGCATGGAATAGGCTGAACCACATCCTGTACCAAGCTTCCAAAGACGCTCACCTTCTTTAGAAAAACAGTAGACAGAGGAGTAGTTGTCTCCTGCAAAAATATACTCTCCAGCTTGTGAACTTGCACAAGAGAATACCGAAGCATCACACTTATAGGTTTGCTCTATCTTTCCTTGTTTTGTAATGGCTTGAACGACATTGGAGGTTGTTCCTACATAAAGCATCTCTTCATCTTGGTAACCAAAAAGTACCTGACCTTGTGTTTTACAATCCCAAACGTCATCATCGGACATCTTTTCAGGGTCTTCCCAACCATCATAAACGGTGACACCCTTTGAATGACCATGATAAACACGCTCTTTATCACAACGAATCATCCATCCCGAACTTCCTTTACTTTTGTATTTTGAAACGCCTTCATCTTCATAGTTTGTGATGAGTACATTTCCACTTGCATCGGAAACACCTAAAAGACCATCATAAATGTCTATCCAGTAGATATCTACACCCTCTTCAATGTCATAAGCGACACGAGGCATTTTACCTGTAAGGTCGTATACTTTTCCATCATCACATCCAGCATAGAGCCAGTCACCATCGGAGACAATGGACTTTACTCCATCTTTTAACCTAAACTGACGTTGCACTTCACCTTGATGATTAAGTTTAAAAATACTACCTTTTTCATTTCCAACCCAACAGGTCTCTTCATCAACATAAATACCAAAAGCATCAGCCCCTGAAGCAAATTTCCAAAGTACAGGTGCTGTTTTTGAAGTAGAACGGTTACTTGTAATGGTACGACGAGTAATGGCTCTAGGAGCTCTTTCCCCTTGCACAGCTACAGCGTAGCCCTTTTTCTCTTTTGCTTTTATCTTCTTTGCTGCTTCAGCCTCTGCTTTTTCAGGTGTTGCCAAAGTTTTAACCGAACATTGACCCTTTGCTCCAATACGCCCATAACGAATGCTCATATTACAACCTTCAACGGTTACTTCGTAAAACTTATGTGCTATACCTGTATCTTCTGATAACTCTAAATATGTTTTTTCTATTACTTCTGACATTTATTTCCTTTAAAAAATATTAAATATTTATTTTAATATTATAGACTTGTTTATTTAAAGTTTTGTGATATTAAATAAAAAAAGAGAGGAAATATATTTAAAGATTTTATTTTTATGAGTGATTAAAATTAAAGAGTGTAAGATATACTTCTGCTTAGTTGGAAAGGAAATTGATGTTACATGAAATTATATTGGTGAGTCTTCTCATCTTATTATTAGGAGAGTATATTCCCAAGAGCCAAAAATTTTGGCAGAGTACTGGTAATAAATTAAAAAAATTTGGTACATGGATTTTAGAAGAGTATGAAAATAGGCTCTATAGTAGTAAAGAGAAGTGGGTAGAAGTTCGTGATAAAAAACTAACTATTCAAAACTTTTTTGCAAGAGTTTTCTTTTTTATAACAGCTATTATTGTGGTACTTTTCTTAGAAATTTTTTGGGAGCTTGGGTTTAAGAAGACCTCTGACTCTTTCCAAAAAAGTCGTATAGCAACGTTTTTTGAAGGTCATGTTAAAGAGATGAATAAATATGTGATTTTAGCTCTTTTTGGAATCCCTTTTATTTTAATGGAAGTGCTTGGGTTTGTAGCTTTAGGCTTTTTAGCTTCTGGGCATATCCTTATTTTTATTGGGCTTTATCTGTTTAAAGTATTGTTTTTTATTCCTGTACATTTCATTTTACATGTTGGTGAAGATAAACTCATGGAGATACCATGGTTTGAACGTCGATACACAATGGTAATGGCACTGCTTGAGTGGTTTAAAAAATCACAAACTTATGTAAAAGTACATAACTTTTCTGAAAATATAGGCTCTTATATTCGAGGATTTAAAAACCTCTTTTCTAGCCAAGTGGTCAACATGAAAAAAGTATTTGAGGGAGATGACCTTTTATCTGAAGAGTGTGAAGCGATACGAAAAGAGATTACAAAAGCAGAGAAAAAAGAGGGTAAAGAGCAGGTTGAAAAAGCACTCTATGTTAAGTTTCTTGACTGTATCAATAAGCATTTAAATGAGAATAAAAAAGTTGAAGAGTGAAGAAGATAGCTTTATGTACTAGAGCTTTGTTTTCTTTGGGAAGTGAGATTCCTGCATGACATTAGAACTGCACTGAAAAATCACCACTTTTACAATATTTGTACCAAAAAAATTAAAAAGTTAATATTTAGTACAAGTATCTTCAATTATAAAGAAAGTTTTTACTTCCCCCTCGACCACATAACCCGAGTAGCCAAAATATGCTCACAAGGACCTTTATGCAACTTATTTTGCCCAAAGTACCAACAGTTACAAGTGGCATCTTTTAGCTTCATTTCTTTATCAATCACCAACATTGTACTGTAAGTTTTAGCATTGTCTAAGACTGAACCCATAATCTGTACGCTCTGCTCTTGTTGGTAAACCTTTCCTAAAGTAACCAAATTTGCCAAAACAAAGTTAGAGGCTTTTTCTTCACGTTCATTGGTAAACTGTAGCTTATCCATTGGAAGAGGGTCGCCTGAGAGTTCTCGTACTCTGTAGGTCTCTTTGTTCATGTCGTAGAGTACGCGTCCTTGTTGGGCGTAGATTCCTAAGGCTGACTCAATGATGGGTTTGTCTAAACCTAAACGCTCTGAGAGGCTTTTT
>JALUMR010000104.1 GCA_027055805.1 Campylobacteraceae bacterium | reverse complement strand
GCGTATTTTTTATGATTGAATTTTAAAATTTCATAGGGTGCGTTTTTATTGAAATGTATCCTTTAGGGCAACGCACCATTAATCTTACAGCTTAAATTATTTGACGTAAATATATTAATCATCTCAGCCTTTGGTTTTGGCGTGTGACATGGTCACACCTACGGTTGATATGAAAGGTGAAACTCATCCCCAAGTTCTAATATTGGATAATAAAATAAGAGCTTCATTAGCAGTAAAATTTTCATTTTGTATGCCCTAAACTAAATATCTGCTATAATAAAATTATGAATTTTCAAAAACTAGACAACTTAAAAGCCAAACTCAATAGCCATAGACCATTAACACCTAATATAGTGGAGAATCTAAGAGAAGATTTGATTGTGAGATGGACTTACAACTCCAATGCTATTGAGGGCAATACTCTAACGTTGAATGAAACTAAAGTAGCCTTAGAGGGTATTACTATTGGTGGTAAGAGTTTACGAGAACATTTTGAAGCCATCAACCATAAAGAGGCGATTTTATTTGTTGAGTCTTTGGTAGCAAAAAATGAGGTGTTAAGTGAACATACCATTAAGTCATTACATGCACTTATTTTAAAAAATATAGACGATAGCAGTGCAGGGTGCTATCGGAGTATAAATGTATTGATTTCAGGTGCGACACATCGTCCTCCTAGTCACTTTGAAGTTGCAAGTAAGATGGAAGATTTTATAACATGGTACAAAATCAAAGCTCAAACCCTACACCCCATAGAGAGAGCCTGTCGTGTGCATGTTGACTTTGTAGGTATACACCCTTTTACAGATGGTAACGGAAGAACCTCACGACTTTTAATGAATTTTGAGTTAATGAAAAATGGATTTCCTCCTGTGGTATTAAAAGTAGAAAATCGTTTAGCTTATTATGAAGCTTTGGATAAAGCCCATACTCTAAAAGATTATAAACCTTTTATCTCTTTGGTCTCGTCTTTGGTTGAAGAGAGTTTTGAGCCTTATTGGTTTGTTTTGGGAGTGTAAGGGACTAAGTGAATTCATCTCATTTTGGTTTTGACGGTGTAGTCGGGGACTACACCCTACTTGTGCCAAATATTTTATGTTATAAGGAAAAACACCATGTGGATTAAAAAAGCATTCTTCATTTTTATAGTACGTCCCATCGTTCTCATAGTCTCAGGGGTGAGTCTTCATGGGAAAGAGAACCTTCCTACAAATGGTCCAGCTGTGCTTATTGCTAACCATAACAGTCACCTAGACACCATGGTGCTTATGAGCCTTTTTTCTTTAAAAACTTTAGAAAAAGTACGACCCATAGGGGCAGAAGATTATTTTTGTAACAAGCCTTATAAAAAGTGGCTTTCTAAAAAACTTATAGACATTATTCCTCTGAAACGAAGACCTTCTAAATCAGATGGTCACCCTTTTAGCGAGATATACAAAGCTTTAGATAATGATGAGATAGTCCTACTGTTCCCTGAAGGAAGTAGGGGAGACCCAGAGGTAATGAAACCTTTTAAAGGAGGCATCGCTCACATAGCTGAAGCCTATCCTAAAGTGCCTGTTGTTCCTATTGCTATACATGGGGCAGGTAAGGTATTGCCAAAGGGTGAGGCGTTGTTTGTTCCTTTGATTATAGATATTCATGTAGGTAAAGCTGTCTTTTATGAACATGGGGATAAAGTGGCATATACTCAGTATTTAGAGGATTGTGTAAGAGGGGTGGAAGGGTGATAATAATTTGTTTTTAAAAAATATATAAAAGTATGAAGCAACACTCCACACTTTAAGAAAAAAATGATACAATTCTTAAAATAGACTTATAGAATTATACAAGAAGTCTAATAATAAGGATAAATTATGAAAACAACTCAAAACACATTTAAAACCTTTGACAATCAAGAGCTTTTTTACCGAACATGGGAACATGATGTTCCCTCTAATGGAAAGATAGTCATTTTACTTCATAGAGGGCATGAGCATTCTGAGCGCTTAGAGAGCATTGCTTCTAAAAAAGAGTTTGAGGGCTATAAGATTTACTCCTATGACAACCGTGGGCATGGTCAGACTAAAGTAGCACCTACCTATGAGTTTATGGACTTGGTTCGTGACTTAGACAGCTTTGTACGTTTTGTTTGTAAGCTAGAAAAGAAAAAAGAAGAAGATGTTTTTGTAGTAGCCAACTCTGTAGCAGGGGTGGTGGCTTCAACTTGGGTTCATGACTTCGCTCCTCAAATTCGGGGTATGGCTTTGGTGGCACCTGCCTTTAAAATCAAACTCTATTTTCCTTTTGCTAAAGAGTTTCTAAAGTTAGCTATTATGGTAAAGCCCAAATTGAACATAAAATCCTATGTGAAGTCTAAGTTTTTGACGCACAATGTAGAAGAGCAAAAGAGGTACAATGAAGATGCATTAATAACCCCAAACATTCCTGCTCGTCAGCTTACTACTTTGTTGGACACAGCCCAAAGAGTAGTGGCTGATGCATCGCTTATCTCTACGCCTACGTTGGTACTTTCGGCTACTAAAGACTATGTGGTTGACTCTGCCATTCAAGGGGACTTTTATGCAAAACTCTCATCGAACAAGAAACGCTTTGTTAAACTAGAGGGCTTCTTTCATGGAGTTTTATATGAAGAGGAGCATCAAAAAGCTGTTGATGAGATAGCAGAGTTTATGGAAGAGTGTTTCTTTTCGGAGTCGGAGGCTTCAGCCTCGAACAAGGCGAGGCTAAAGCCATCGGTTCCTAATTCACTAATTGAAAAACACATAGATTTCACCCAAGCAGAAAAAGACAAAATTGCCTACGGTTCATTGCCTATGTGTAAAGAGGCTTTTTATGCTCTGCAACGCTTCTCCATAAAAAAGTTTGGCTTCATGTCAAAAGGTATGAGCATAGGAAATAAATATGGCTTTGACTCAGGGGTAACGCTTGACCATGTCTATGCCAACAAGCCAGAGGGGAAAACCTTTGTGGGTAAAATTATAGACAAAAACTACATTAACTCCATAGGCTGGAGAGGAATTCGTCAACGAAAAATAAACATGATTTCTTCGGTTCAAAAAAAGATAGAAGCTTTGGAAGCAGAGGGGGAAAAGGTTGTCATTTTAGACATTGCAGGGGGACCAGCACGTTACTTAGTAGAGATAGCAAAAGCAAACCCAAATGTAGAAGTGCATGTGCGTGACTACCAAGAACAAAACGTGCAAGAGGGTGAAGCTTTGGCAAAAGAGCAGGGGCTAGAGAACATCTCCTATGAGGTTTGTGATGCTTTTGATTTGGCTTCTTATGATGAGGTGGAGTTTACGCCAAACATTGTCATCGTCTCAGGGGTATTTGAACTATTTTCAGACAATGCACTCATAGGAAATGCCATGCAAGGCATAGCCAAACTCATAGAAAAAGAGGGCTACCTACTCTACACAGGGCAACCATGGCACCCACAGCTAGAACTCATTGCTAATGTTTTAGGTAATCATCAGCAAGAGAAGTGGATAATGCGTCGCAGAAGTCAATACGAACTGGACACTCTGTTTGTTGAACACGGTTTTGAAAAAGAGCAGATGCTCATAGATGATTGGGGTATATTTACCGTTTCATCGGCTCAATTTAAAGGGTAAAGATGTACAAGTTTGACGTTGCACTAAGTGCCAAAACAGCCATGAAAGAACGAATAGTTTGGATGATATATTTGGGTATAGTCTTTTTTCTGCTTTATGGTTCAGCCAATCAATTTGCCTTGTTGACGGCACCCCATCCCTCTTTTGTCTTTGAATGGGAGAGGAACATACCCTTTATAGAGCCTTTCATTGTCCCTTACATGGCATCTGACCTTATGTTTGTCTTGGCATTTTTACTTCCGTATACAAGGTTAGAGCTTAGAGTTTTGGCACTAAGAGTTTTTAGCATTGTTGTTTTTTCGGTTTTAGTGTTTCTGATTTTTCCTTTAGCCTTTGCATTTGAAAAACCACAAGTTCAGAGTTTTACTTGGCTCTTTGGTTCATTAGAAGCAGACCTACCTTTTAACCAAGCACCATCACTGCATGTGAGTTTTGCCATTGTCCTTTGGTACTCAATGAGTGAAAAATTCAAGAGTATATGGTTCAAAACCCTCTTGGCTCTTTGGTTTTTGACCATTGCTCTTTCAACACTGTTTGTCTATCAGCACCATTTTATTGACCTACCTACAGGGGCGTTGGTTGGGTTCTTGGCTGTCTATTTTATCTCTTCAAAAAAAGAGAACCGACTGCTTCAAGCCTTTATGACCCCCAGACATTTGAAGATGGCACTCTATTATCTGTTGGCTTCGGCTCTTTTTATGGTACTGGCTTTTCAAGTTTCGGTTCTGTTTACCTACCCGTTTTTGTCACTCTTTTTGGTTTCTGTGGTTTATGCATTTGGGTTGAATGAAGTTTTAGCTCCTAAATCTTTGGGTATTTTCCTTTTTCAACGTTTTCTCTTTTTTCCTTATAATTATGGTAACTATTTATCTTGGAATTATTATAAACAAAACTTAGCATTCATGACACAAGTCAAAGAGAAAGTTTATTTTGGAAGATTGTATGATTTGGAGGAAAGAAAAACTCTTGAAGAGAGAGGCTTAGAGCATATTATTAACCTTGCACCTGAACATACATTTATGGAAAAACACTTTTTTCATAGTTTTTATAACTTGCCTTTTTTAGACCAAACCATACCAAACCCAAAACTACTGCAAAAAGCTGTAGAGCTTATAGAAGAGCATAAAGATACAGGTGTTTACGTGCATTGTGCTTTAGGCTTGTCACGCTCTGTTTTGGTTATTTCTGCTTGGCTACTCTACACAGGTCATAGTCGTAAAGAGGTAGAAGAACTCATGCAAAAAATCCGACCTAACTATGTTAAGTCAGCTTATATGGGGATTGCTTTGGATATTTATGAGGGATATCTTTCTTCATTGTAAATTTTTTGTATTGAGTTTATAGTTTTCCTTTGTCTATCGCTAAGGAGAGTATATGTTCATCAAGCTTAAATGCTAATGGAAGCTTGATAAAGTTAAGATATACTTCATAAAAAATAAACGAGAATCTATCATGAATATAAATAATTTAATAAAAAACTTTGAAGAAGAAAAAAACTGCAAAGTAGTTTACATAACCAAATATGGTTCTAAGCTCTACGGTACAGACAACCCAAACTCTGACACGGACTACAAAGGTGTTTTTATACCCAGTAGAGAAGATGTGTTACTCAAAAGAGATATAGAACACTATAACTTTAACTCAAATAATGAAAATACGAAAAATGGAAAAGATGATATTGACCTACAACTCTTTTCTATTTATAAATTTTTCTCTCTTCTGAAAAAAGGGGAGACAGGGGCTATTGACATACTCTTTTCTATGTTTAGAAAAGATACACAGGTTTACAACGACAGTGCTTTTACTTCGGTGATAAGGGAAAACTATAAAAAGTTCTACAGTAAAAACTTACACTCATTTGTGGGCTACTGTGTGGGGCAGAGTAAGGTTTACAATGTTAGAGGTGAACGCTTTAATGAACTGCATTTTTTTGTAAAAAAGTTTAATGCCTTGGTGAAAGAGCAGGGTAATGAAAAATTGGCGACCATGTTTCCTTTGATAGATGAGATGTTTTATGAATATGCGTATAAATATATTAACTATGTTATTGCAGATACCTCACGAGGCTATGGTGAACCTAAAAAAGGTAAGTATGTCGAGGTTTTAGGCAAACGGTTTTTAGGAACGGTTACGGTTAAATATTTTGCTGACAAAATAACCGACATGGAAGAGCAGTTTGGAAATCGTGCTAGGGCAAGTGCTAAAGGTGTGGACTTTAAAGCACTTTCTCATGCTGTACGTGTTATAGATGAGGTTGAAGAGTTAATAGACAGCGACTTCATAACCTTTCCTCTAAAAAATAGAGTCTACATTACTTCTGTAAAAGAGGGTAATGAGAAGTTAGAAGATGTAATGGACTACATTGACCAAAAGTTGAACATTGTTCAAGAGAAGTTAGAGCATAGCTCTTTGCCTGAACGTTCTGATGAGGTCTTTACCCATGCGTTGATTTTAGATTTGCTTTCTTTGTAAAACTGTAGATATGGTATTTTGTTGAACTCAGCATAATAGACAAAAATAAGATATAATAACGTCACAAAAGGAATACCTATGTACCATAAAAATAACTTCTATATAAAAATGCTACTTTTTTTAACCTTCTCTTTTCAGACAGTTTCGGGTAAAAAAGCGACCAAACTCAATATGAAAGAGCATAAGATTGACTGTCTATTTAAAGAGATAAAAGCATCAAAATCCATAAATTCATTGGCTCTACCAAAAGCATTAAACTTAGAAGATACTGCTTTTAGTGCTATGTCTGATTATGCATCAGGTATAAAAGGTGTATCCTTTATCTACAACAACTTTTACCCACTTGGCTATAGTGATGATGGAAAAATAGCCTACATAAAAGAGTATGACACAGACCCAGCCGACCTTGTTCAGATAGAGACCTTTATTCAAGACTTAGTAAACGATAAAATTATTTGGAAAGATGAGTACAGAGTCTGATATGAAATTTACAAAGGATACTTAATGAAAAAATATAAAATATACACAATAGCACTTTTAATACAGGGCTTTACAGCTTGTTCTTCTAGCTATAAGGAGGCTCAAACGTACCCTCAATCTTCTGTAGATAATAAAGCAAAAAGTAATATTGAGATAAGTGGAGAGATGACACTTTTTGTAGATAAAAACTTTTAATTGAGCTTTAGTAATTAGATGAACAGTACAACAAATTCTAAAAAACTCCTAGCACTCAACAAACCCAAGGGTTATGTGGTCACGCGTTCCGATGAGCGTGGGCGAAAAACTGTTTATGACCTTTTGCCTGATTGGGCTTTTAACGATGGGTGGATGCCTGTTGGACGGCTTGATTTGGAATCGAAAGGGCTACTACTTTTTACAACCGATGGTAAAATAGGAAACGTCTTAACCAAACCAGGGAACTGTAGGAAGGTTTACGAGGTTTGGGTTAGAGGTCATGTAACTGAGGAACACATATCCGAGGCAAAGAGAGGTGTAGAGAGTAAACATGGTCTACTAAAAGCTCTTGTCGTAGAAAAAATAGGCATGGGTGGTGCGAAAACAAAACTTAAAATAGTTATTGATGAGGGAAAAAACAGACATATTCGCCGACTCTTTGGGGCAATGAAAGACCAAAAATTTGGAACACCCTTAAAGGTACTGGAGTTAAAACGCGTGAGTATTGGTAGTTTTGAGCTAGACACCGAAAGTGGTGCATGGCGTTACCTTTTGCTTGAAGAGGAAAACATGCTACTTGCGAACCTTGATAATAGGAAGAGAAAAACAAATGATAGAACATAAAGAAAAAGAGAATGGATTTAAGTACATAGAGATTAAAAATGAGAAAGCAGAAGCTAAAATTGCACTGCAAGGGGCTCATGTTTTTCACTACAAAGAGTTGGGCAAACCTTCAGCGTTATGGCTTAGTGACTTGGCATATTTTGAAGAGGGAAAAGCCATAAGAGGTGGTATTCCTGTCTGTTTTCCTTGGTTTGGAAAACATAAAACAGATGCCACTCTAGCACAGCATGGTTTTGCTCGTACTGCTCTTTGGACTTTAATCCTTGAAGAAGAGATTGACAGCAATACAACACATATTCAACTACAACTTTTAAGCAATGAGAAGAGTAAAGCTTTATGGAATTATGAGTTTGATGTTCGTCTTGATGTAGTTGTTGGTAGTGAGCTTTCTGTAACTTTAAGTGTACACAACACAGACAGTAAACCTTTTGAAATAACTACAGCTCTGCACAGCTATTTTAATGTCTCAAACATAGATGAGGTGCTAGTAAAAGGTTTAGATAATAGCTCTTACTACGATGCTTTGGATAAGACGGAGTATGTTCAAAAAGGTGAAGTTATAATTGACAAAGAGGTTGACAGAGTCTATTATGATTTACCAAATAACATTGAACTGCATGATGGTAAACGAAAAATTGAGTTAACTCAAAGCAATTCAAACTCATTAGTGGTCTGGAACCCTTGGATAGAAAAGTCTAAACAGATGGCTGATATGAACAATGACGCTTACAAAAACATGCTCTGTTTAGAGACAGGAAACATAGGGCGTAAACCACTTACCATAGAAGCAAATGAGCGTTGTGTTTATGGGGTTGTTGTTAAGAGTTTTATTGTTGAGGAAGGATAGTAATATTTTTATATTTTTCCTCATTTTCACGTTTAATATGGGAACAAATTAAAGAGTAGGGTAGTTACTCAAATAATTGAGTATGTGAGCCAATACGCAGAAGATAAAGGGTATCATCTTGAATTTTATAAATTAGTATTAAATTTCCACTAATATGAAATTCTCTATATCCACTCCATTGACCTTTGAGGTTATGGTCTTTGGCTTCAGGTGGTAGCTCTTTTCCATTTAACAGATAACCTAAATATAAAATATACTTGGCATAGTGCTGATTAGAAAATTTTAATTTTGAGAGCCACTTGCAAATTCCATCAGAACCCTACAATTAAGCTTCAAAAAAGCCCATCAATTACCTCATAAATGTTATAATCTTTTACCACAAACATTAAAACTTTAGAAAATAATAACAAGGCTTTTTATGAGAATGCTTATAGCACAAAACAGAACAAAGCTATCTAAAATGTGGAATAAAGTACTTAATCTTGAAACAACACTTTTTCCTACTTTAAAAGAAGAACTAAGAGTTGAAGCACTATCAAGTAAAGAACAAAAACTGATTAAAATTTTAGATTTTGCAGAAATTGAGAAAAACATAACTGTTGCTAAAATTACCAATACCCCAAAAGACAGAGAAGAGATAGCAAGAGCTTTCATTGCCAAGAGTGTTTATAATTTTCAAACAACTAGAGATTTAATAGATAGACTGCATATTGATAGAACACTGCGTATTTTATGTGGTTGGAGATAGAGAAATAATATTCCAAGTGAATCAAAATTCAGTAGAGTATTTAAAGAGCTTA
>JALUMR010000103.1 GCA_027055805.1 Campylobacteraceae bacterium | reverse complement strand
ATTAACTCTCCATCTACAGCTAAGTCATCAACGGTTACAGGTCCTGTGGCCCAAGTCGTTCCACCATCAATACTTATCTCAAGATTTTGCATATCAGCACTATCTGCTTTACCATCGTAAGTGTCTCCTGCTAGGTTACTAACAGCTACGGTAAAATCTTGAATCTCATTCGATTCATTTACTAGCTTAAAACTACGCTCATTGTCTTGCTTATTAGCAACAACTATTAAATGCTTAGGTGTATCTTCATGGCTTAAAATAAAGTCAATTTTCTTATCCACTTTAAATGTATCTGTATTCGATACAACATCGGTCTGAGAAACCCCTCCAACACTAAAACTTAGTGTTGCTGTGTTTGTAACATCTGTTCCAGATGCTGTCCCTGCAGCACTAACAGCCACAGAACATAACACCATCGCTGCTGCGATACTTATAATTTTTTTCATCATTTTTTCCTTATATTTATATAAAAAGCTCTCTTTAAGCCCTTATGACAATTTTTCACAAAAAACTCTCTTAAGGGCAAAGAGAACTCTAATCTATTTTAATCGAGCTTTATACTCAACAGAGCTTTGCGAACTTGCATCTAGTTGAGCAACTACCCATCTAATATTGGTATATTCAGAAGCCTTAGCCAAATGTCTTTTTTCTCCAACACCTAAAAAAAGCTCCTCTGGTTGTTTATAGGTTTTTCCACCATCTACAGAGTAAGAGATAACACAACTACCTTGACAAGATGCAGTGTTAGCCACATACTCCATATTTTCAGGAACAGGGTTATTGACTACCAATTTTCTTGCAGATTTATCACCTGAATTATCTAAAGTATTTACATAACGAATCACTGTTCCAGGAACCACTTTTGAGGCTTTTACCCACTCTTTTACTTTTTCACCACTTGGGTTTACTTTTGTCTGCTCTTGAAATGAAGCAGTGTTAATAGTTACATTTGCTTGAACCATTGTCAACAATAGTGCTGATACCATTACGAATTTTTTCATTTTATTTCCTTTGTATTAAATTTATTATTGAACCCGTACATCAAAGGTAACTTGATGTTTAGGGTCAGAACTTGCTTTTGTTTGTACTATAGAAGCCAAAGCTACAGAGACAGCTGTGCCATTAAAGTCACCTGCTGTTACACCATCTAGCTTCAGACTATCTTCTATATAAGTTGTACCTTTTGGGATATTGTCATTGACTACAACATGCTCTACTGTTCCTTTACCTATGACTTTGACAGCTATCTTATAGTGAATGGTAGTTCCACTGTAAACTTTATCACTAGATAGCGTGGCCGTTTTTTCCAATGCTAAAGCCAAATGAGAGACCTCATAGGCACAAACATCTGACTTGGCATCTTCTTGTGTTGCTATAACGGCATAAAAATTATCTAACTTTTTAGACTCTCCATAAACCAAAGAGCCTTGAATGGTTGAAGATGCTTCTATCCCATTAGAAGAGAGTTTATCAGCATCTTTTGGTATATCACTTACTAAAAAAAGCGTAACATTTCCATCAGCTGGAATATCAACATCTGTTGCCAAGCTATCCTCTTCAGAGAAAACTCCATCACCGTTATCAAGATAAATCTCTCTATTTGAAACCGAAAAGTCCAAAGTTTCACCCTCTATAGGAGAGAAGTTATAAGTATCTTTTCCATTACCTGTATTGTTCAGTGTAAAACTCAAAGCTCTCTTTTTTTCACCAATACCTACAATAACAGATTCACTCTCTTGACAAACCATCTTCATATCTATCTTCTGGTCTACAATATCTACAAGCGTATTACTTGTAGCCGAAAACTTAACTTCATCTAGCATATAGTCAAGGTGAGCTACGTTTTTAATTTCTGTTCCTGCAGGAACACCTACGGCATATGAAACTTGAATAATAAAAATAAAAATAGATAAAACATACTTACTCATTTCATAACCTTAAAAAAATATTAAATAATTTATATAATATTATTAACATATAAAATATTAACATAAGTTTAATTATTAAATGTGTAGTATTTATGAAAAGTAGTCAAAATAAGTAAAATATTTTTAAGTTTAGATTAAGAATAGAGTTTTATTGTTTTTATTTATTTTAGAAGGTATTAATTCTATTTAATTGTATTATTTTATATATAGAAAAAATGCTTTTTAAAAAAATTAAGTGGGTTTTCTTCATAGATAATGAAGATTCATGTTAAAGAATATGAAAAAAGAGAGATTTTAGAAAAGTTGAACTACTGCTCTATATATAAAAACAGAGACTAAAGTCTCTGCTCCTAAACTCTAGGGTCAACCAA
>JALUMR010000102.1 GCA_027055805.1 Campylobacteraceae bacterium | reverse complement strand
GTCATTCCTAACAAGGTAGCAATGTGGTATTGAGGCACTTTATCTAAAAGATAAGGAGTGTTTTTCATAAAAGCCTCAAATCGCTCTTTAGCAGAATGGGTCTGCCGTTGTATCATGAAGTTATGTAAGTACGAGTACGCCTCTTGCGACATGAGACGACCAAACCTATCTCCTTTTTTAGTTTTATTGTAAAGTAACATCAAGTCCTCATACGCTACGGTGACCACTTCACAATCTTCCAAAACGTCAATGGTTAGTTGAGCCTCTGTTTGGTTCACAAAGCTCTCATAATCAACCACAAATAAGTTAGTCATGTGAGCATTTTGGTCATTAAAATAGATAACCCAAGTATGGTCTTTACCATTCTCATCTATCATGTAGCCTCTTGCCAAACCAGCGTTAATAAACATTAGCTTCTTGCAGACATCACCCATGTGTAAAATAACATCGCCTTTTTGGTAACGTTCTATTTTTAGTTTTGACTTTATTAGCGTCCACTCTATGGGGTTAAGTGAGATGTATTTGCTTATGAATGTTTTGTATTTTTTTAGCATGGGTTACCTTTGAAGAACTATTTTTAGCTACTGAAAGTATCTTATCTTAAAGTAACTAAAATTTTATTGTCATGCTATCTTCCCCAACTGATACACCTCTAACTTTTCAAGCAGTCCATCAGTTGCTTTTACAAAAGCTTGTAGATGGCTGTTTTCCATATGTTGTTGCCACAATGCATGACTCTCCCACTCTTCTACAAATATAAACAGGTTTTCATTTATGTGGTCTTGGTTGAGCTCATAGCGTAGACAACCTTGCTCTTTTTTTGTTGGTTCAATGAGTGCTAAAACTTCTTTTTTTACAAAGTCTAACTCTCCCTCTTTTGCTTCAATGTGTGCGATGATGGTTAATCTGTTTGTCATAATTTTTCCTTTTTTATTTTGTGGGTTTAGGATAGTCGAAACGAGAAAAATTTGCTAGAGATTTTTAGCACGAAAATTATTTTATTTTAGCAATTTTGTTTCAGAATCTCTTTTGGACTCATACCATAGGCTTCAAAAAAGAGTTTAGAAAAATTTCCTTGGTGTTGGTAGCCTACAGCTTTTGCAACCTCACCTATGGTCATGATTTTATCTTTGAGTAAAATGTTTGCTTTTTCAAGACGAAGTTTTTTCACATACTCAGGAATGCTCATTTTATAAACCTCTTTAAAAGCGTATTGAAGTTTGGTTTTATTGGTTGCACACAAAGTAGATAAATAGGCTAATTTAGGTGGGTTAACATACTCTTTTAAAAGAATCTCTTTTGCATCCATAGCAATTTTTAGTTCATTTTTATCAACACTCATACCTTCTAATTCAAGCTTATAAAACCTATAAATCATCTGTTCATCCTCAGTAAGTGCATCTTTTAAAGGAGAGATTTTATAAGCGTCATTTTCTACATAGACGCATTTTTCTGCATCTATGTTATTAATAGTATTTAGAATAGTTTTCGCCACGTTGATGGGTTCAGTACCATTCTCTATGTTTGCCATGAGTGGAGGTATGGTATGTAGTATCTCTTTGTATGAAGATTGCATGTCTTTTGTACTTAGATTTTCTACTAAATTTTCATGCGAAAAGCTACTCTTTGTAAACCCAGGAAGTACCGAATGAACCCTAATGCCTAAGCCCTTCAGTTCATAAGTGAGTGCATCAGTCAGTCCTTCAACAGCAAACTTACTAGCAGAGTAAAAAGCAAAAAGAGGAAACGCCACCTTACCAAAGTATGAACCAATGTTCATAATAACAGCATCTTCATCTCTATTTTTCATATAAGGAATAGCTGCTTTACAAACACGAAAGATACTAAAAACATTAATGTCAAACTGCTTTTGCATCTCCTCTTCACTCGCATGTTCTACAGAAGAGATTAACCCATACCCTGCGTTGTTAATAAGCACATCAAGCCTGTTATGTTTAGCATATATCAGCTCTATGGTCTGCTTGATTTTCTCATAATTAGTCAAGTCCAATGCTATGGGGTGAAGATTTGCATGACTTTCATCTAACTTATTAGGTGTTCGACTCCCTGCATAGACGATAAACCCTTGTTTTGCCAAGAAGTACGCACAAGACCGACCTATACCTGAACTTGCACCTGTTATGAGGACTACTCTTTGCATGAGTTACCTTGGGTACGACCCATTATTCATATCAACAGTCGTTCCATTAATATACTCAGGCGACTCCGTAGCCAACCAAAGCATGGTCTTAGCTACCTCATCAGCTGTGGCGAAACGATTTGAAACGACCGTTTTTAAAA
>JALUMR010000101.1 GCA_027055805.1 Campylobacteraceae bacterium | reverse complement strand
AAAAATTGCAATCATCTTCTCATCAAAGTCAATCTCATTGAAGATGTATCTTTTATACTTTATTTTAAATGATTTTAAAAGTCTCTCTTGATAATCTTTTAATTTTTTTAACATTATTTATCCTATTATATTTGTTCATAGTCATGAACAATTATAGCTTAAATAAGCTTTGCAAATGTCTATAGTCATATACAATAAAATATGTATCTTAATAAAAAGCACCTACCCTATAAAAAACTTAGAATAATTAACGGTTTTATTTACACATTTCAAGAAGATTAAGATATAAATAGATAGTGTATCACAAACGAAGGTTTAGTTAACAGCTAATTATGGAACTATACTCCTATATCAGGTAAGAGCAATACTGTAGACCCAATTTCGTTATATATGCTACTTAAGGACGAGATGGATGAAGAAGATACTAGAGTAGCAAATGCAATGAATGAATTAAAAAAGAAAATAGAAGGTATGATAATTTGATACAAGGTATAGATAGGTTTAAAGAGTTTGGCATATCTTTTATCTGCTTAAAACTTTTGTTTTTTCCACCAATCTCAAACAGATATTTTTCATTTATTAAAAAATCGCCCTTTTTTGAAGATAATATTTCATCTGCTAAAAAAGGGTTTTGAAGTTTTAAATACATTCTCAAAAAAAGAAAAGAACTACAACATTCCCTTAAATTCAGCAAAAATATAAGCTGATTCATGAGGTCCAGGACTCGCCTCTGGGTGGTGTTGTACTGACATGGTTGGAGAGTCATTATACTTTAAGCCCTCAATAGTATTGTCAAATAGGTTTTTATGGGTTACAGTTGCTACCTCTACAATGTTATCAGGAACATTATAGTTATGGTTTTGAGCTGTAATCTCTACTACACCATTGACCTGATTTTTTACAGGGTGGTTTCCACCATGGTGACCAAACTTTAGCTTGTAAGTGTCGTACCCATGAGCAATAGATAGGAGTTGATGTCCAAGGCAGATTCCAAAGAGAGGAATTTTTGCTTCAATTAACTTTTTTATCTTCTCCTGCTCCTCTTTTAAAATAAGTGGGTCACCAGGTCCATTGGAGAGGAAAACTCCATCTATCTCTTTAGCACTGAACTTCTCAATAATAACAGAAGCCTCCATGTTATTTGGTACAACCTCAACTTCCATACCTGCATGAGTTAACTCATTTAAGATATTTCGTTTCACGCCAAAGTCCAAAGCGATAATCTTTTTAGAGGTATTTGGTTTCTCATACTCAAATGTCTCGGCATTATAACGTGCTTCTTTATGAGTATATACCTCTTTGGTACTTACCTGCTCAATATAATTTACCTCTTCAATTCTAGGGCTAGATTCAAGCACTTTTTTAAGCTCATCAGCCTCATGAATCTCGGTAGAGGCTATCATCATCATAGAACCCTCATTTCTTAACATCTTGGTAATAAAGCGAGTATCTATATCAGTAATACCCAATATACCATGTTTTTCAAGAAGCTGAGCTAAGCTCTCTTCACATCTAAAGTTTGAAGGTCGTTTTTGATACGAACGAACAATAATTCCCTTACAGTACGCCCCCCTACTCTCCATATCTTGTCCATTACACCCAACATTTCCAATCTCTGGGGTTGTAAAGGTTACAAACTGCCCTGCATACGATGGGTCGGTAACAATCTCTTGATAACCTGTTAAAGAGGTATTAAAAACTACTTCACCAACAGATGTACCCTCTGCCCCAAAACTCTTTGCCTCTAGTAAAAGACCATTTTCAAAATATAATGAGACCTTTTTCACTACAACATTCCTCTTCTTTTTAACTCTTCTTCATAAAGACGGTCATAGAGTAGTTCATACTCAACCGAACCTGGGATATACTCTTTTTTCATCTTTTTAATCTTATCATAGACAATATCATCCATCTTGTCATACGCATCAGCAAAGGCTTTAAAAGCTTTAAAAATTACATTTCTTACTTGGTTATCATTAACCTCATACTCTAAAAGATAGTTCTCATAAAGCTCATCTAAAATTCGGTGAGAGACTTCGTTATATCGGTCATCATAGTTCATAATAACCCCAAACTCAGGAGCTAAACGTTTTTTAATCATAAAGAAAAGTTCACGCTCTTTGACTTGTTGAATCTCAATCTCATCGTAGTTTTCATCAAGCATCTCTTCTACTTTAGCATCAAGTCTCTTCTCATTTTCAAGATTTTCGTCAATGACAGCTTTACATGCTTCAACCACAGCTTCTTTACCTTTTGGCATGGTAGCAAATGAAGCATTAGCCAAATCAATACCTATTTTAG
>JALUMR010000100.1 GCA_027055805.1 Campylobacteraceae bacterium | reverse complement strand
AGAGCAAATAGGCTTAATATAAGAGGATTGTTCTGTTTATACTCAACAAGTAGATAGCCAATAAGCAGTCCAATTAAATGAGAAGTAGCTATTAGAAGTGTAAAATTCTCATTCGCCCAAATATGTTCACTACTTCTTGCCAATGTCTCAAAGAGTGTTGCATCTAGTACCAACCAAAAAAAGATAGTGAGATAGGGTTTTAACTCTATCTCACTATCTTTTTTAGATATTGGTATTACAAAATAGGACGCAAAAAGTGCAACCAAACTTAAAACAATGGCAAGTTCCCCTCTCTGCTCGGGTGCAATATTAATGGCAAATGTACCCAAAAGATAAGCAAGTGCCAAGATGACCACTATCTCATTAAGAGTTCGTAACTGAAAAATAAGATAGGGAGCTACTAAACCACTTAAAAATCCTAAGATAAAGAGCATATAGCCATTGAAGTGTGGGTATAGAAACATTAACAGTGTCTGAAAAGCAAGAGCAATAGAGACTATTAAAGAACGGTTTTGAACTGTTACAATAGTTAAAATACCTAAAATACCCCCAAGAGGTATCATCCATATTTGAGTTATATCTGAATGAAAGTAGTCCACAATACCTGTTTGTAAAATAAGAAGATAGTAACTTGTTTCAGTAAAGAAGAGCAAAACAAAAGCCAATGTAGCAAAGCTAATATTGGCTAATAGAAATGTTCTTTTTTCTAAAATGGTTAAAAAATTTTGCATTATCACTCCTATATATTGAGTTGGTAACTCATATAGAAGTATAAACTCTCTAGCGTTAATGAAGTGTTAACAGAATTATTTAGCCTTCTGAGCCATCTTAATATAAATATGCAAAATCTCCAAAGCAGCAGGGGTTACCCCTGAAATCTCTGATGCATTAAAGAGCGTTGGAGGGTTAATGTTGTTTAACTTCTCCACAATCTCATTGCTTAAGCCTGAAACATTTTTAAATACAAAACCTTGTGGAATTTTCACTTTTAACATATCTTTCATCTTATCGACATGACTCTGCTGTTTGTCGATATATCGGCTATATTTTGCTTCGATTAAAAGCTGTTCTATCACCTCATCAGAATACTTTTTAAATTCTGGAACAAGTGATATAATCTTCTCTTCTGTCATGGAAGCACGAGCTAATAAATCTAAAAGTGGCATTTTATCATTTATCTTCTCTTCGCCAAGTTCACTAAGTTGTTCAATAAAAGCTTTATGTGGCGTTACAAAGTTCTCTTTTAGATACCTCATAGCCTCATTAATCTCTTGCTCTTTTTTAGTGACTTTTGCTAAATACTCTTCATCAAGTAGCCCAAGTACAGCACCATATTTATAAAGCCGTCTATCTGCATTGTCTTCACGCAACAACAACCGATACTCTGAACGACTCGTAAACATTCGATAAGGCTCTTTTGTTCCTTTTGTCACCAAATCATCAATAAGCACCCCAATATAAGCCTCATGTCGTCCTAAAACCAATGGCTCTTTTCCTTGTATGGCAAGGGCTGAATTAATTCCTGCCATTAACCCTTGGGCTGCTGCCTCTTCATAGCCTGTAGTTCCATTAACTTGACCTGCACAGTAAAGCCCATCTATCTTTTTAGTCTCTAGTGTATGTTTTAACTCCGTTGGTTGTATATAGTCATACTCAATAGCATACCCATAACGAACTATCTTTGCCTTTTCTAAACCTTTTACTGAACGTATCATATCAAGCTGAACATCTGTAGGTAAAGAGGTACTCATACCATTAATATAGAACTCATTCGCTTCTAGGGTTTGTGGCTCTACAAAAATTTGGTGGCGTGGTCTATCACGAAAACGGTTAATTTTATCTTCTATACTTGGACAATAACGAGGTCCCATTCCCTCGATTTGCCCTGAAAACATAGGGGCTCTGTAAAAATTACTCTCTATAATAGTATGTGTATCTTCATTGGTATAAGTTACATGACATGGTAGCTGTGTAGGGTTAAAGGTTTTACGGTCAGTTCTAAATGAGAAAGGAATGGGTTTATTGTCACCCCCCTGCTCTTCCATCACATTAAGGTCAATGGTTGAACCATCAATTCTAGCACAAGTTCCTGTTTTAAGTCGTCCCATCTCAATATCTAAGCTTCTAAGATACTCTGCTAACCCAATTGAAGCAAACTCTCCTTGTCTTCCTGCTTGTTGCTTTTTATCTCCAATATGAATAAGCCCATTTAAAAATGTTCCTGAAGCGATAATAACTTTTGAAGCCATATATCTGTTTCCAAGTTGAGTCTCAACCCCTTGTACCTTTCCATCTTCTATAATTAGTACTTCTACAATCTCCTGTTTTACATCAAGATTAGGAGTATTTAAAACTACATCTCGCATATATATTCTATATCTATCCATGTCTATTTGAGCCCTACTTCCTCTAACAGCAGGACCTTTTGAGCCATTTAAGATACGAAACTGAATCCCTGTAGCATCGGTAGCTAAACCCATCTGACCACCTATGGCATCTAACTCTTTAACCAAATGCCCTTTTGCTAAACCACCTATAGCAGGGTTACACGAACTCGCTCCAATTTGCTCTGCTAAAATGGTTATCATAAGTGTTTTTACACCCATTCTTGCAGGGGCTAAACTTGCCTCTATTCCTGCGTGACCACCACCAATTACTATTACGTCATAATTCATACTATTCTACTTTCATAAGAATACATTGAATATATTTCTTACAAAACTTATTTGGAATCGGAGACTTCAGTCCCGAATAAAGCGAGGCTAAAGCCATCGGTTCCTAGTTTTATAAGAAATTTAATGTATCTTCTCAATGATTTATTAATCGAATTATATCCAAGTAAGTTGAGGAGTAAAAACTTAGTCCTATCTATTAACAGCCCATTCAACACGTAAACTTTGTATCTTCTCCAATAAAAACTTTTCTTCATAACGAGCCACAATTAACTCTGCTTGATAAAGAGAGAGCGTATGCTGTCCATAATGCTCAACCCCTTCAACAATTGCCGCAGCCAATCTTAAATCATATTCATACTCATGATAGCTATTTAACTCTGTATATAATTCAACTTGTCGTAAATAGAAATATTCAGCTAAATCCATTCTGTTTTGTTTTTTATAAAAAGATGCCAAATGTTTAAATATTACTGCTACTTCTGCACCATAACGTGAAGGGTTCTCATCTGCTAGTTCAATGTAATGATTAAGTGCCTCTCTATACCCAGACAGAGCTGAAGGAAAATCATTTTGAGCTGTATAGATTTGAGCTAAATTATGCAAAGTTTTTGCCAATATCTCCTTATAAGTATGTGAATCTTTGCTATATAAGTACGAAAAGAGTTCAAGAGCAAACAGATAAACCTCTCCTGCTTTATTTTGTCGCTTATGTTCAAAATACAATGTTCCTAAATCAAAAAGAACCATAGCAAGTTCAGGTTTATATTTGTCAGATTCATCATTGACTAAATTTTTATAAATATTTAACAATCCCATATAAGCTTCTCTTGTCTCTTGAACTTTACCCATCTCCCTACAAATAATGGCTAATGCATGGTAGATATTTAACATTTTAACTTGTGTCAATGGAGTGTTTTGCATATCTACTATTTTATAAACTTCCAATGCCTTATTATAAAAATGTTCAGCTTGGGCATAACGGTAGTCACGTTTACATAAATTGGCAACTTCTACATAACGACTTGCAAAAAGTTCTGCATACTCTTTTTCATTTAACTTAAACATTTTTTTAGTTGTAGAAATTGATTTTTTATAATACTTAATTGCCAAATCATATTGGTTCACCTCTTCATACAACTCTCCTATGGCATGTAGGGTTCTTGCCACAAAAGGTTGAAAATGAGCTTGATTATCTACTGCCAACCTCTTTTCTATCTTAAGAGCATCACTATATAGCTTTTTAGACATCTCAATGTCGCCTTTTTCTCTGTAAGCATAAGCTGACTGACTCAATGTTTGTGCTAAAGTCTCTTCGATGATTGTCTCTAAATTGTACATAATGACACTCCTTTTAGTAAGTTGAAATATTCCTCTTAATCTATAATACAAGTTAAATGTGTAGTAAAAAATAAAATTTGAGCTTTTTTTTCATATTTTTAAAAAAAATCCTATTATTTATATTAAAAATAATGATTTAACATATTATTAATTGTTAAAACTATAAAATCTAATATTTATTAATAAAAAATAATTTTATAAATAATAATATAAAAAATATTTTGATTATATAAGTTTAATCAAAGGTTAAATATGAAAATTAATTTGGGAAATTACAACTATGTTTATTGAGCTAACTCTACTTTCGTACCTTATCGACCGAATTTTTGGTGAGTTCTCTTTTATAAGACACCCTGTTGTAATTATGGGTGACTATATTAAATGGTTTGAGAAAAAGTTTTATAAAGATGATGTATTTAGAGGCTTTCTACTCACCTCAACACTCATTATTTTAGTGTGGCTACTCGTAGGTTTGATTTCATCGAACATCAATAATATAATCATATTAAGTATCATAGCTTCTACCACTATTGCTTCTAAAATGCTCTATGATTCGGTATATGATATTATTGGAAACCCCTCTCACATTAAATACTTGGTAAGTCGTGATACATCACAGTTAAGTTCTTCGGATATAAACAAAGCAGGAGTAGAGACTTATGCTGAAAACTTTTCAGATGGAGTAGTAGCTCCTCTATTTTATATGCTTCTTTTTGGTTTAGAGGGTGCGTTTATCTATAAAGCTATTAATACATTAGACTCTATGGTAGGCTATAGAAATGAACGCTATGAAAAGTTTGGAAAGTTTTCTGCAAAAGTGGATGATGTAACAAACTATATTCCTGCTAGGCTTACGGCACTAATTATTGGCGTATTAATGTTTAGTAAAAAATCACTACTTCATTTTTATTCTTATGGAAAAAAACATGACAGCCCCAATGCAGGTCACCCCATCTCAGCAATGGCACTTGCTATTGGGATTAAACTTGGAGGTGATACCGTCTATTTTGGAAAACTTAAGAAAAAAGCTTTTTTTGGAGATGGTAGAGAAGACATTACATCGAATGACATTCGTTTAGCCCTTAAATTAAGAAATCGTTTTGACCTTTTTATTCTACTACTAGGAGTACTCTATGCAACAACCACATGGTGGTAATATTATTGCCTTTGCCAAAGAGATTGGCTGTGAAATCTCAGAGGTGATTGACCTCTCTTCTAACATTAACTTTGTCAAACCAAAAATTGAACTTGATTTTAACAGTTTAAATATTTCACCCTACCCTAACTATAATAAACTAGAAAGAGCCATTGCCAAACTTTATAATATAGAGAGAACAGAACTAGAACTATTTAATGGAGCAACTACAGCTATCTATACACTTTTTAGAGAATTAAAGTTAAAGGAGTGCGTTCTTTATGCTCCTTGTTATGGTGAATATAAAAGGTCAGCAAAAATTAATGGCTATACTATTCACTATATCAACCGTTTTGAAAACATTTATAAACCTATTCCTAAAAATGCTTTAATTGTCTTTGTTAACCCATCTACTCCTGATGGAAACTTTTATGATATAAAGAGACTTATGCAACATTGGATAAAACAAGAGTGTACTGTTTTGGTCGATGAGTCTTTTTTAGACTTTACCCCTTACTCCTCTGTAACAAGCTACCTAAAAAAATATAACAAACTTTATATTTTAAAATCTATGACCAAATTTTACGCAAGTGCAGGTATTCGCATTGGGGCATTGATATCTTGTGAAAAAAATATTCAAGTTCTCAAAGCAAAAGAGCCTCTTTGGAAAATTTCAGAGTTTGATAGCCACTACCTACAATCTGCCCTAAAAGATAAAAGCTTTAAAGAAAAGTCAAAAAAAGAGAATAGAAAAAATAAAGAATTTCTTATAACTATATTTCAACAATTCAAATATATAGAAGATATTTACCCCTCATCTACTAACTTTATACTCATTAAACTCAAAAATATGGATGCTATTGAGCTACAAAAAGCTTTAAGTAGCTTCAAAATTCTTATACGAAACTGTGCTAATTTTCACCCACTTAACCATAACTATGCCCGTATAGCCGTTAAATCAAGGAGAAATTTGGATATTTTAAAAGAAGCTTTACTTAGTATAAAATAGAAGAGTGTGTAAATAAGTTTCATTTATTAATATTATCTCTTTATATAAGTTTTCTTTACTCATATTAAGTACTTTTTTGTAAAAAAGTTATTATAATCTTTTTATAACCAACGTATTACAAGGATTTACTATGAAAAAACTTTCACTACTTGCTCTTTTAACTGCTCTTTCTATTACAACTGCTTCTGCTGATGGGATGTTCCCAATGGGTGACATGATGACAGATATGACAGATGCAATGAGAGATATGAAAACAGAGATGACTGATTCTATGAAAGATATGAAAGATGACATGAAAGACTCTATGGACGATGTAAAAGACTCTGCAACTGATATGAAAGATACTGCTTCTGATATTAAAGATGATGCAACTGATGCGACTAAAGATGTAAAAAACGATATAAAAAATGATGTAAAAGATAAAAAAGAAATTGCTCTAACTGATTCTAAATACGTATCAAAAAAATAGTCTCTTAAAATTTTTTAGTATACTTCGGTATGCTAAAAAATATCTACTTAGGAGTTAAGTTTTCTCTCTCCTACTTCTCTATTTTACCTGTCTCTTTTAAACCTACCGATGATTTGTCACGCAAAGAAGTCTTAGCATTTATGCTATTTTTTCTACCTTTTGTTGGACTTGTATTAGCTACTCTAACCGTTATTCTATTCTCATTTTTAAACTCTTTATCTTGGTTTGGGGCATTAATATCTGCAACTTTTTACATGATGCTTTATGGCTTTTTACATACCGAAGCCATTATGGATGTGGCTGATGCTATCTATGCCAAACACTCAGGAAAAGATGCGTATGAGATTATCAAAGAGCCTACAGTAGGGGCAATGGGAGTGCTTTATGGTACTTCTCTTATGCTTCTTAAGATTGTTGGAATTGCTTATGTTTTAATGCAAGGCTACCTTATGGAGTTTATTGCCATTGCGATTATTTCTCGGCTCTCTTTGTTACTCCTTTTTAATATTCATAAGTTTCGTTCTAGTTTTGCAACAACACTAAAAAAATCTTTAACAAAACCCTATTTACTTAGCTCTTTTGCTCTCTTCTCTACTATTGGCTACCTACTTGTTAGTAACTTTATGTTATTACTCCTCATTGGACTTCTTTTAGCTCTACTTATCTCTTTTGTTATTAAGTCAAAAATCGGCTTTGTCAATGGTGATGTATTAGGTGCAACGTTTGAAGGAGTTGAAATTTTACTACTAATAGGAGTTAGTTTATGAGTTACGGTTCATGGTTTCAAGAGCATGGTGAAAAACACAAAAAGATTATAGAGAAATTGGCTCACTTAAGTGACAATCAGCTTATTGAGTACTTTAGATTTGAGAACATGGTGAAAAACGAACCAGATTTCTGCCCTCTCTATGCCAAAAACAAAATGTGCCACGACAACAAAGAGCTAAACTGCTACTTCTGTGCCTGTCCCAACTTTAGATTTAAAGATGAGGGCTTTGAAAAAGTAGAAAACAGAACCCTCTTCTCAACCTGTGGTATTGAATCCAAAGATGGAAGCCAATATATTTCAGATGATGCTATTCATCAAAACTGTGCAGGATGTTTTGTACCTCACTCTGAGAAGTATATTAGAAAACATTTTACTCGGGATTGGTTTGAGGCGATGGAAAAGGTGAATAGGAATTAAAAAAGTTAATAAACAAACCCAAACAATAAAAGATTTTATTATGTTTTTGTTACTCCTATGAGCATTCCACAACTGGAGTTGAGGAACGAGGAAATAACTTACTTTCACTACTTGCCTTTATGGTCAAAAGATTATTAAAGATATTTTACCCTAAATAGTAATAATTCACAATATAACTCAACCCAAAAATCAAAGGAATAAAGAGCAGTGTACTTACTAAAATAAGAGAGGTAACATCTTTAGGCTTACAGTCATAAAGAGAAGCAAGGTTAATATTTGCAATAGCTAAAGGTGTCATCATCTCCATAAAAATAACACCTTGCACAAACAGAGATAGGTCTGTAAACGAAAGTATAAACGCCGTAGCTAAAGGAATAATAATAAACTTCTGGCTAATCGTCCCCACAAAGAGTTTAGGATGTAGCTCTTTGATTCGTATACCTTGTAAAAATGTACCAAGTAAAAAGAGTTGTAAAACTATTCCTGCGTAAGCTCCCATTTTGAAAAACTCTTGTATCGGAGAGCTTAGTGGTATATCATAGATATTTATAAGTATAGCGACTAGAGAAGCAGGAATGATAGGAATTTTAACAATGTTAAATAGTGACTCTTTAATGCTAAATGACCCACGAGAGTAGATATACACACCGATTATATAGACTACAAAGACATTAGCAATGTTAATAAGTGTGGTGTAAATGACTGACTCTTCCCCAAAGAGGGCAATACCTAGAGGTATACCTATATTCCCTGTATTTCCTACAAACCCTGCAATGCTAAAGATGGCTCTATTTTTGCTATCTGTAAAGATGAGCTTTCCCAAGATAATCGTAGGTATAAGTAAAACCAAAATAATAGCAAGGTAAAGTAGTGAAACATACAAATGTTCACTCTGTAATTTTGCTGTAGAAAATCCCCAAATAGTCACAAAAGGCTGTAGAAAATAGACCGACATTAGAGTGAGTGTTTTAGGATTCATCTCTTCTTTAAAAATACGTTTAGCCATGTAGCCAAGCACAATGAAAACATATACAAAAATAATGGATAGGAGTGTGGTTATCATGTTAGAATTATAGCTAATAAATTGATTTATCTCTTTGTTTTTTCATTATATTAACAGTCTCTCTATCTATCTGAGTACCACGCTTTAACAAAGAAGAAACTATCATCTCAAAACGCTCTTCACTCAAATGCTGACCAAATTTAAACTTGCAGGTGAGTTTTTCAACTTCTATTTTTACTAAAGCAGTCACTTTTAAAGCTTTATCATAAGCACTATGACTAAATGGTCTATAGCCACCTTTTGGTTGA
>JALUMR010000099.1:3438-9142 GCA_027055805.1 Campylobacteraceae bacterium | reverse complement strand
TTAGAAAAAGAAAACAAAACATACCGTTGTAGTAACAACCATACTTACGACGAAGCCAAAGAGGGTTACGTCAACCTTCTCCTCGCCCAACACAAAAAAAGTAAAAACCCTGGTGACAATGATGAAATGATAAAAAGCCGTCAAGCTTTTTTAAACAAAGGCTATTATGCTTCTCTCTCTTCTCAAATAGTTAAAATCATCTCTTCTATGGAGGAAGGTTTTAATCAAAATATTTTAGACATAGGCTGTGGTGAGGGCTACTACATGAATGAAGTAAAAAAAGCCTCAACATCTGAAAACTTGTCTCTAAGTGGCATTGACATTTCAAAAACAGCTGTAAAACTGGCAGGAAAACGTAAAATGAATGCCCTACTCTCTGTGTCATCTGCCTATGACCTACCTTTTTTTAGTAGTAGCTTTGACAGCATCATTTCAGTTTTTTCTCCCGTGTCAGCTTCTGAAATAGGTAGATTACTTAAAAGTGAAAATAGTAAAATTATTATGGTAGGACCAGCAGAAGAACATTTAAACGGTTTAACAAAACACATCTACGATGAAGTACTTCCACACAAAGGAAACTACTCTGTTTTAGACGATGAAAAAGCTTTTGTTTTAGAAGAACAGATAGAGATAAAAGAAAAGATTAGAGTTAAAAAAGAGGACATCTTAGACCTGCTAAGAATGACCCCCTACTATTGGCAAACAACCGTAGAGATAAAAGAGAAAATTTTAGCCCTAAATGAGCTAAAAACTACCATTCATTTTTATGTTCGGGTTTATAAAAAACTGTAGGTTTGACCATGTCAAACGACAAAATCAGACCTATTATATTTTAAAAGTGATAGTTTGCACCTATTTCAACACCATTCATAGCTGCAATAACTGAATCATCACTATTATCAGTACTAATTCCTACAGCTCTCCTATAAATACCAGCTGATACATCTATTTTGGGAGCAACTTGATAATGGACACCCAATCCTATATCAAAATCTACTGCATTTAAATCATTGGTAATCCAGTCAGCATCACCTGAACCAAATCCTATTCCTACCCGTATATATGGTAACATCTCATTGGTTGAGAGAGAAGAGAGTCCCCACTGATAATTAATTCCAAAAGTAGAGGTATCAAATGGTCTATCTACATTTGAAGCATTAGTAGTATCAATAGAATCTTTTTTATAATATAATTCAACTCTATTTTCACTTTGCGTTACATAACCTACTTTTAACATCATAGGCTTGTCTCCTGTATCATTTTCAATGGTTTGAGTAGAATATCCATCATCAACTGCAACTGAACCACCCCAATTCATAACACCCATACCTACACCAGCGTACCAACCACTGTTTTTAGTACTAGCATTAGCTACAACAGGCACAATTCCACTAGCACTAACTTTAGTAGAATTAGCCTCTACATTTACAGTTTCATTGGCATTAGCCACATTTCCTACTAAAATAGTAGCCCATAATAATTTTTTTATCATATTTTTCCTTTGTATATTTATATATTAAGTATACATTTTAAATTTAAGAAAAGTATATGATTAATAAAGGAGATATAGAGGAAAACTGTTTATCTAGTAATATGGGTTAATTATACACAGATAAAGTAGGTAAATAATTATAAAAAACAACTATAACTATTATAAAACATAATTACCCTACTCCACAGGTAACTTCTGTGAACGCCACTCCATCATACCACCACTCATGTTTATAACTGTATACCCACTATTGGACAAAATACGAGATGCAGAGGTTGAACGGTTACCACTATGACAGTAGACTAAGACCTTTTTTGACTTATCAAGCATGTTTAGGTTTTTAGGTAATTGACTTAAAGGTATAAGCTTTGCCCCTATTATTCTTCCATCTTTTTTATACTCTTCAGGGGTTCGTACATCTAAAAGTGTAAGATTGTTATCATTTTGAATCATCTCATATGCCACCTTTGGAGTAACCGACTCGAAGTTCGCTCCTATGATTCCTTTTTGATAGAGCATGTAAATCCCCATTAACACCAACGCTACCCAAAAGAGTTTATCTGATAAATTCTTTTTCATATTATATTTTTTCCTTATTTATACATTTTACTTCAAGCTTTACATTCGTATCTGTTAACGTAAAACTATCATCTTTTTTTATTTTACTCAAATCAACCCGTTTCCCATCAAAAATCACTTCTGCCCAACCCTCTTTTTGTTTGAGTTTTGGGTCATAGAGTTTCATTTTTTGTTCTAAAGAGTTTAGCGTTTGAGCTTTAACCTGCAAAGCATACTCCATGTTTTCTTTGAACTGCAAAGGTAAAGGAGTAACTTTAGCTTCATATTGTGAAATTGTATAGTTCATGACCCTT
Source organism: Campylobacteraceae bacterium (assembly GCA_027055805.1). Taxonomy (GTDB): domain Bacteria; phylum Campylobacterota; class Campylobacteria; order Campylobacterales; family Sulfurovaceae; genus UBA1140. The sequence continues at coordinate 6,778 of JALUMR010000099.1, read as the reverse complement.
TTAAACTCATCTTCCAAGTTTTCAAACTCTCTTTCGACCATAGCAATTTTACGTGAGACTGATTGACGTTGAAACTCTTGCGTTAAAGCTTTAACGCTTTGCTCTTTGTTCGCCAAAATCTGCCCCATGGTACGGGTATATCTATTTTCCATTTCGGAGAGTGTATAGAGTATCTCATCTTGGTCGGGAAGTATCATCTCCATCGCAGCCGATGGGGTAGGAGCTCTTAGGTCTGCGACAAAGTCACTTATTTGCACATCTACCTCATGCCCTACGGCACTGACTACAAAGGTATTGAGCTTATAAATAGTATCTGCCACCACCTCTTCGTTAAATGCCCACAAATCTTCTTTGCTTCCACCACCACGACCAACAACTATGGCATCACATCCCAAACCGTCTGCATATGCCAAAGCCTCTGCTATCTGTGGAGCAGATTTATCACCTTGAACTAAGGTATCTATCACCACCACCTCAAGCAGTCGCCACCGTTTGTCGATAATCTTTAGCATGTCTTGCAAAGCTGCACTTTTAGAAGCCGTTACCAATGCTATTTTTTTAATGTATTTTGGTTGAGTTTTTTTTCTATCTAATTCAAAATAACCTTTGGCTTGTAACTTCTCTTTAAGCTGTTCATAGGCTAAAGCCAATGCCCCTTGCCCAAAAGGTTCAACATTCACCGTAAGGAGCTGATACTCCCCACGAGGTGTATAGACACTTATAGAGCCGTTCACCACCACATGTTGCCCACGCTCTAACTGAAACTTCATACGTGAAGCATTGGAGCGAAACATCACACACTTTATGCTGGACTCTTTGTCTTTTATGGAGAAGTAGACGTGACCTGAGTTGTGGTAGGTTACTGATGAGACTTCACCCTCTACCAAGATGTGCATGAAAGTGGTCTCTAGTAGAGACTTTATTTTGGTGTTTAGGGAGGTTACGGTCATGGTTCCTTGAGACATTATTTTTTTCTCTCTTTTATATCATCCCAAAATATCCAAACCAAAAAAACAATACCAAGTCCAATATTAAAAAAAGAGACCTCTCCTGTAAACAGTTGTCCCGTTGCCCACTCTAAAAGCCCACTCATTGGGGTAACAGGTGCTGATTTAATTAACTCTGTAATCCATGCTGTTATCTCTACATGCCACAGTACATTAACAACTTCGGGTACAAAGAAAAAGAGTACCACACCTAAAATACCCCAAATGTTTCTTTTGGGTTTCATATCTTGTAGTTTTACTTGAAACTCTGGATTATTTTTTAAGTTATTTAATCTTTCTTTCATCTATTATAGTGGCTTTTGTGCTATCAACAAGGTTGAAATTCCCATAGAGAAACTCTTGGTATACTTCATCTCTAAACCTACTGACTCTAACTCTTTAGCCAACATATCCGTAGTTAAAAACTCTTCTATAGAATCAGGTAAATACTTATAAGCAGCGTAGTTTTTAGAGATTAGCCCACCAACTCTAGGCAGTACTTTTTTCATTCCAAAATCTACTACTTTAGAAACCACTCCAGACTTCTCTTGTTTGGTGAACTCTAAAATAACTACCAAACCACCTGGTTTTAAGGCTCTGTAGAACTCTTGTAGGGCTTCAACACGGTCTACAACATTACGGATTCCATAAGAGATAGAGATAATATCGGTTCCCTCATCATCTATAGGTAACTCTTGGGCTTTTCCCTCTAAAAACTCTGCAAAATCTACTTTGGTTCTTGCAACGTCTAACATACCTACCGATGGGTCGATTCCTACGTATTTGTTAACGACAATATTTTTTTTCTTTGCGTACTCTTCCCAAAAAAGTAACAAGTCACCTGTACCACAGGCTACATCGGTTATTTGTGTTATCTCTTTTTTGTCCAGTATCTCATAAGCTTTTTCACAACCTTTACGTCGCCACTGCTTATCGATACCCATACTTAGCACTCTGTTTGCTAAATCGTACGTTGAGGCGATGTCATCGAACATTCCTACTATTTTGTCTTGTTTCTCTTTTTTATCTATTTGATTTTCCAAAGGTTATAGCTCCATTTTTATATTAGGGGTATTATAGCAAAGCATCTTTATACTATATCTTTAAGTACTGCTCACAAAGAACCCAAAATGGGTCAAACTTTACTTTTGAGCTTACGCTACAGGTTTCATACTCACTTTCTAAAAGATTTAATGCACTCTCTATGCTCTCTTCTTTTTTGTCGGCATAGTAGTAGAGGTGACGTTTTTTATTATAAGTCTCTGTTGCAACAAAATGACCCTTATTCGCCTTAAAAATCTCTTGATAGACCACATCTTCTATCTCATAAATCTCATCGGTGTTTCCTTGAGGTAGACCATTTTCTCCTGCATTTTTTAACTCTAATGTCATCGTCAATAGGTAAGGGAACTTTTGAGTAAACTCATAATGTTGAAGAGCTTGATTGACTACCAAAAGTTGTGGTAAGGCCTCTATTTTTCCCTCTAAGAGTTTTATGTTTTCAGTTGGGAACTCCTGCTCTGCATTAGGTCGTTGCCCTTTTTTGTAGGCTACATAATCTTTTAGTTCAGAAAATGCAAAAGTCTGCTCTTTTGGGTGTGGCATGTCGTCAAAATCAATGTAATCAAAATCTAAAGCTGTTGCAACTTCTCCTAAGTACATGTTTAAGGCTGCGTAGAGTCCAACAATGATGGCATTGCGTGTTGCACCCTCCTCTTGAGTATAGTCCTTATGGTAGAGTCGTACAGCAATGTCATTAGGGTACTCCTCTGCCTCTAAAGGCATAAAGAGTAAATCATCAGGGTTTATGGTCACCTCTCCCATCTGAAAGTTAAAGTTCAGTCCTATGGCTGCTTTAAGTGCTATAAAGTTCCAAGAACCAATGCTAGGAGCATGCTCAACCAAAGCTATCGCATCGGCAAAAAACTCTTTGTTTCCTTGAGCTGTGATAATAAGTTCTTGTTTCTCGTCGTCATTTGAAAGCTCAACAAAAAGCCCCTTAGAGTACTTATGTAAAGCCTCCGTTAACGATGATAGTAACTCCTCTGCCTCTTCACGGTTATAGGTGTAGCGTTTATTAAAACCATTGTAACTCTCGTGGTTTTTCTCAAACCACTCCCAAAACTCTTGAATTTTCTGCACTATCTTCTTCCTCTTTTGTTGTTTTTATCTTTTTTATTATTGTTTTTAGAAGTATCTTTTTTGGTCTTTTCCTCATCAAAATTTTTATACATATCACGCTTGGTGACTTTACGCTTTTTCTTGGTCGGAGCCGTTGAGCTCTTTTTCTTACCAAAGGCTCCATCTGTTTTTTTCTTAACATCATTGGTTTTTCTAGCCCCACGCTGTGCTTT
>JALUMR010000099.1:0-3338 GCA_027055805.1 Campylobacteraceae bacterium | reverse complement strand
AAAATGGTATCGGCTTCATCAAGCACCAAATAGTCTACTGCATCTAGGTTAAGATTTTTCTGCCCAATATGTTCTAAAAGTCGCCCAGAAGTTGCCACCACTATGTCAACCCCTTGCTTTAGTCTGTTGGCTTGTGAAGTCATGTTTGACCCACCAAACAACACCACAGACCTTAAAGGTAAATACTTAGCATACTCTTCAATGTTTGTATCTACTTGCCGTGCGAGTTCACGTGTAGGAACTATAACTATGGCTTTTAAATGGTGCTTACCCTCTTGAACATCACGACTAAGCTCTTGTAGTATCGGTAACATAAAACCTGCTGTTTTCCCTGTACCAGTTTGAGCTCCAGCCATAATGTCTCGACCTGAAAACATGGCAGGAATAAGCTCTTTTTGTATGGGTGTTGCGTTCTCATAACCTTTATCTTTTAAGGCTTTTAAAATATCAGGTGACAGACCTAAGGTGGCTAGTGACATGGTGTAGACTCTTTATTTTTTTGCGTATTATAGCGTAAGTGGATTATGCTATAATCTTTTCTATTATTTAAGGAAATTCATGAACACAAAACGACCTATTTTTATCTTCTTTTACATTATATTGTTTGCCATATCAACACCACTTATCTTGGGTTTTTTAAACTTTTTACACCCTCTTTTTGACTCGTTTTCTCATTTTAGAATTCATCTTCTATGTATGGTTCTACCTATACTTTTAATACTTTCACTGCTACATGAAAGAATACATAGAGCCATATATTTAACTCTTTTACTACTCTCTTCTATCTATTTATATTTTATAAGCCAACCATTTCAGCCAAATTCAGCATATAGCAAAACAAAAACTTTTAAGCATATGCAGTTCAATTTAAACTTTAGAAACCAAAAGATGGAGAAGTTCATAGACTTTATCAAAAAGAATCCAATGGACATTATAACGCTTCAAGAGATTACACAAGAGCATAAAGAAAAATTAGAAAAACTAAAAGTAGATGGGTTAGCACTGGAGTTGTCAAAAGATTTTCCATTTGTATCACATAAAAAAGGGGCATACCCCTACCAAGCATACTGTAACTTTCGTGCTGTAGGAGCTGTGGCTATTTTATCAAAACATCCATTTGAGACAGAGGCTGTCTGTTTAGATGGTGCTATTTGGGCAAAAGTCATGCTAGATAAAAGAGCTATAAATGTTTTATCTACCCATCTCTACTGGCCCTACCCACACCAACAACCAGCACAAGTAGAGAAGCTTTTACCTATCTTAGAGGGTATTCCCTCTCCACTGATTATATCGGGTGATTTCAATGCTGTTTCATGGAGCCATACCGTAAAAGAGATGGCTAAAGCTTCTCATACTAACATAGTAAATGGTCTACGTTGGTCCATTCATTTAAACACTCAACTACCTATCTTACCATTTATGATGCTACCTATTGACCAGCTCTTGATTTCCAAAGAGTTTGAAGTTAAAAGCATAAAAGTAGAAAAAGGGCTAGGTTCTGACCATCTTCCTATTGTGAGTGAGATTGGGTATTAGGCAACCACACAAAGCTCACTCTCTCCATTATCTCGTCTATCTATTTTAATTTGGGTCTTAATCTGCTCTTTTAAAAGAGGGATATGAGAGACAATACCGATGATTTTACCCTCACTTTCTAAACTGGAAAGTGCATCTATAACCATCTTTAAACTCTCTTCATCTAGGGTTTCAAAACCTTCATCTAAAAAGAGTGTATTGAGGTCTACTTGCTCTGAATTCATCTCTAAAAGCCCAAGTGAAAGTGCCAAGCTTACAATAAAGCTTTCTCCACCTGAAAGAGTGTTCACCCCTCTTCTACTCTTGTTTTGCTCTAGGTCAATCACTTCTAACTCTAAACTCTTCATATCTTTAATAGCCAACAGATAACGCTTGTTTAGTTTTTTAAGATGCTCATTTGCCAAAGAGACAAGTGATGAAAGGGTCTGACCTTGCACGTAAATCTGATATTTTTCACCATTTTCAGAACCTATCAGTTCATTTAGTTTCTGCCACTCTTTTGCTATTTTTTCTTGCTCTTCTAGTGAACTTTCTTCATGTTCTCGTTTTTTTATATTCTCTTTATCTTGTTCTATTTGACTTTTTAAAGCACCAAGTTCTTGATTAATAAGAGAGAGTTTTTGCTCTACAGAATCTTTCTCTTTTTTAAGACTCTCCAAACTAATCAATTTAAGCTTCTGCTTATTTTCCAACTCTTCCATACTGGAAAAATAGAGATTTTTTTGATGCTGAAAGAGCTTTTTTAACTTCTTAAAATCTTCATAACGCTTTTGTTGCTCTCTGTTTTTATGGTCTAACTCCTCACTATATACTGTTATGTTTTTCTGCCCCAGTAAAGCTGTTCGATTTTGCTTCATAAGTAGCATGTCACACTCTTGTATGGAGGCTCGTTTTTTAAGGGAACGTAAACTCTCTTCTATGTAGAGTTTTCTAGTGTTGTTCTGCATCTTTTGACCCTCAATAGGTGTCCCTTTTTGAACAAGCGTTTTTAACTCTGTAGAGAGCTTCTCATACTGTGCTCTTTTAGCATCAAGAAGCATTAATGTGTTGGCATCTAAATCAATATTGTAAGTTCGTAAAGTTTTTATAAGATAGTAACTCAACTCTTTAACCTTCGATTCAAGGTTCTCTTCGACCTCTTTACGATTTTTATTTTTCTGAATCTTAACACGTAGTACAGAGAGTTCTTCTCTACTACTACTAAGTTTGTTTTTTAATATGCTCAGTTCATCTTCTTGTTGTTTAAAAACATGTAACTTTTTTTGCACTTCTTTATGTTGTTCTTTAAGCATGTGCAAGTCTTCGTTTACATCACGCAGTGACATCAAACTTTTTTTCTCATTTAAAATTTTCTCATCCAGATGATTTATTTCTGACTTTAGCTTGACTATTTTTTTCTCATTATCAACATAAGCTACAAAAAGACGCTCCATCTTTTCCCTCTTATCCTTCAATATACTTTCAGTTCTATTGGGTTCAATCTTTTCAGAAAAAAGAGGATGTTCTAAAGAACCACACAGAGGACAAGGCTCATTCTCTTTTAAGGATGCTCTATCTTTCTCATAATCAATAATTTTTTTCTCTAAAAGCATCTTCTCTTCTAATTGGCTTATCATCTCTGTCATATCACTCTTCTCTTTTTCAAGTGTAGAGTTTTTTGATATCAGGCTATTAAGCCTAAGCTCTAGCTCTTCTTTTAAGCCAGAAAGTGAACGCTGATTTTTCTCTATACGCTCTTTTTCAATCAGTTTTGTAATCTTATTTTCCAAAATAAAATTTTGCTGTTTCTCTTTTTCTATATT
>JALUMR010000098.1 GCA_027055805.1 Campylobacteraceae bacterium | reverse complement strand
TGTCACCGTGATGATGGTGATGAGCTTAGAAAGATTATAAAAAAATGGGACAAGATGGTCTATAAACCAACTGATGGTTGGGGTGGTGTTGGTCTTACTAAAATAGAGAGCGAAGCAAACTTAGACATGCTTATGCCTTTTCTTAACCAAATGGATTTACGTTACTTTTTTGTTGAAAAGTTCATACAATATGACAACACCGACTTTAGAGTAGACATCGTCGATGGTCAGTTTGTAGGGTGCTACGGACGTAAAGCAGGTGGTGATGATTGGAGAACAAACATCACTTCAGGTGGTTCTGTCTTTATGAGAGAAGCAAATGATGAGATAGTAGACATCGCAACCAGAGCAGCCAAAGCATGTGGGGCTGATATTGCTGGTATTGATATTATTTACGACCAAGAAAGAGAAGAGTATGTGGTACTTGAAGTAAATGGAATCCCTGCATTTGCAACACCAGAACAAGAGAAGATGGGTCTTAATTTTAACGATAAGAAGATTGATTTAATCGTTGATTTAATAGATAGAAAAACTAAAAAAACTAAACTAAAAAAACAATAAAGGAAATAGACAAATGGGCTTAAGCAACAAAGAACTACCAAAACTAGGCTTCTTATACATGGATTATGTATTAAGATTTTTCGACTACTCTAACTTTAAGGGTTGGCCAAACAAAATAGAGACAGTAACTTACCACTGGGGAAAAGACAAAGATAGATTTATCAAAGAGGTAAAAGATAAAAAAATAGATGTACTTATAGGAAATATTCCTGCAACAGCCTATGAGACCTTTAGAGAGATAGCTCGTGAGCTTCCTCATGTACGATTTATTCCCTCTCTTGATACACAGTTTTCAAACAAATCAAAAGAGAATGTAACCCGTTTTGCATGGAAATATGATTTACCAATTCCTAAAACATATATCTACTACAACAGAGAAAATGGTGATAAGTTTTTAAAAAAGACGGAATATCCAAAGATAGTTAAAAAATCTTATGGTCCATCTAACTATGGTGGATACTTTGTCCATAAAGTAGACTCATATGCAGAAGCAAAAAAACTCTATGATAAGAAAAAATACCACCCGATGTATTTTCAAGATTTTGTTCCAATGGAAGCAGATATTCGTGTGATGCTTATAGGTCACAAACCTGTATGTGCCTTTTGGAGAAGAGCCCCAGAGGGTGAGTGGTTAACCAACACTAGCCAAGGTGGAAGTATGGATTATATGGATGTACCTAAAAATGTTCTTGACCTTGCTGTTCGTGTGAGTAAAGCTGCTAATGCTGAATATTGGGCATGTGATGTTGCCTACGGTAAAGATGGTAAAGTTCGCATCTTAGAGTGTGCAACTGCTTTTGCTGCTTTCCCATACATCAGAGACTGGATAGGTCAATACCTAATGTGGAGTCTAAGTGAAGGAAGATTTAGAAAGCCACATATGCCTATGTTTAACTGGGAAGAGCTAGGGAAAATCTCTCCAGATTTACTAAGAACTATGAGACATATTACTTTTGGTAAATATAATGCTTCTTACGATGGTTCTTACTTTGGCAATAAGAAAAAAATGTATGGAGAAGGTGAATACTACCTACATGAACTTGACTCTGCCTATAAAATGTTTGATGTAAAAGAGAGAACATTTGAAGAGTGGCCAAGTGAAAAATGGAATTACCAAGACCGTTTTGCACTTAAAAACATAAAATCTATGAAAGTTCCAGCTCTTAAAAAAGAAGAAGCACCTACACCAAGTGGGGATGAAGCCTCTTTAGCTATTGAGATTTCTGAAGACCAGTTAGAGATTTTGCTACTTTCAGTAAAAGGGTTAACAGAGAAAAAGTTAAAGAAAATATTAAATTTCTATAACCATGAAGAGTTAATTAACATTTTAGAGATGGATCCAAGAGCATTAGAAAATGTAAAAGGTATCAAAATTAAAATGATTGAAAAAATCACTGAAGTATGGGATGAGTATAAAACTAAAGAAGTTTAAAACTCATCTATATAGGGGGCATGGACTTTAGTCCATGAAAAGTATATAACAGCGAATAAAGTCACTGCCCCTAATGATTCTATTTTATTTATATTATAATTCATCTATAGTTCATTAAACTCCATATAGGTAACAATCTGTTAGAATCTCACTTATTAACATAGGGGAAACACCAATGAAACAACAATATAAATCTTATGAAGAGAGCTGTGCCTTTCTTGAAGCATGTGTTGAAAAATATCCAGATATTATTAGTTTAGAAAATATTGGTACCACATGGGAAGGTCGAAAAATTTTACTTGCAACCATTTCTCTAAATGTTGCTTATGCAAAACTAAAACCTGCTTTGCTCTATACAGGAACAGTTCATGCTCGTGAGTGGATTGGTCATGAACTGGCTATTGACTTTATAGACTACATTCTTAAAAATCATACCAACAACCCAGAAATACTAGAAACACTCAATAGAAATACGCTATATATTGTTCCTTGTCTGAACCCTGATGGGTTTGAGTACTCTCGTAAACACTTCTCTTTTTGGAGAAAAAACAGACGAGATAATGGTGATGGAACCTTTGGAGTTGACCTCAATCGTAACTTCTCTATAGGTTACCGAAAATCTACCAATACCTCTAGCAATGTTTATGGTGGACCTCATCCATTTTCCGAGCCTGAAACACTGGCAATAAAAAAGTTTGTAGATGCACATGAAAATATTACCATAGCATTAGACTACCACTCACAAGGAAATGTATTTTTCCCTGCACACAAATTCAACCATGAGAGTGAAATAGAAGGAACGGATATGAATGCTCTTTGTGCAAACATGAACTACCATATTCACAAAGTAACAGGACGACAGTATGGAATAAACCGTGGAAAGCCACCTACAAAGCTTATTTCAGGTTCTGGTCGTGAGTACTACTATTCAAAAGGTATCATTGCCATCGTTGTAGAGGTTGGAACACGAAACATTCCTGACTACATTCAAAATATGTCAGAGTCAGTACACGAAAATATACCAGCCCTACTCTATGCACTTAGTGAGGCTAGTAACTATGGAAAAACAGCACCTAAACGAGTAGAAAACTTCCATATAGAGAGCTTTTCAAATGATACCTGTTCTCTAAATTGGGAGTACGAAGAGAACCCAAATGTATACTTTAAAATATATAGAAACCTCAACAATAAAATGGCTTGTAATGAATCATCCCTTATTGGAGTTACTTGCAACAAAAACTTTATAGATGAGAACCTAAAGAGTGGTACCCTGTACTTTTACTACATAAGAGCTGTTGATAAACTAACAAAAATAAAGTCTCCTTATGCACCAAAAGTAAAGTTAAAAACGCTTCTCGATGAGTATGAATTTTCAAGAACCATCTTCCCTAATGCTTCAGAGATTGGTTATGTTGCTGAGAAATCACCCGAAGCAAACCATGGACACTTTGGAGTCAATTCCTTAAAAGTTGGTGTAAGTGAAGGTCGAGGTATATCTTATGGGGTTATGACTTTTGATTTATCTAGTATTCCTAAAGATGCTATTGTTTTAGATACTAAAATCTCTCTCTACCCTCTAAACCGTGTCTCTGCTAAAATAGAAAAATATGGTGAGTGGTCTCTCTCTGTCATAGACCAAGAGAGTGTTTCAAACATACGTGACTTTGACCAAATACATAAAGCTAAACATGTAAAGACACTGGGTGCAAGTATTCCTTCTGAAAAGCTAACACAAGGTATCTGGTCACATTGGGACTGTAACGAGTTTGAAAATAGAATGGTTCAAAAAAAGGTAAAAAAAGGGCAAATAACACTAAAACTAGCAGGTCCTACCAAACTACCTGTAGGAAGAGACTCACAAATAATGGTCTTTGACATTGGTTATGGAACTCAAGGTGGTGGCTTACACTACCGACCCTCTATCGACATAAAATATACCGTTCCTAGTCATAAAGTAAGTATAGAGTTACAAAACTCTATGACCATTGCACCAGATGAGATTATACATGAAACATTAGCCTGTGGATTTAACAAAGATGATGAAAAAATTTACGCCTACATGTCTTTTGACCTTACCTCTCTACCCAATCCTGATGAAGCAATTATTACCGATGCTTGGATAGAGATATCAAATACCTCTACTGTTAAAAAAGAGGTAGACATTCGCTATAACGTTGAGTTTATTGACTTAGAAGAGTTTAGCTATCAAGATATTAAAGACAGAGAACGTATAGAGTTTATAGGTTATGAAGTAAGTTCAGCCGAACTAGGCTCAAAAAAGAAACACCATTTTATTTTTGACCACTACTCCAAACTAGCACTTGAAGAGAAACATCGAGCAAAAGAAGAAGCAAAATTTATTGTTCGTCCTACATCTGTACTCAGTCGTGACCATGTTATCAACTGGGCATACGAGGGTAAAAAAGCCGCTAAACTAAAAGTAAAATACATAAAACGTAGAAAGTTTCCACTACCATCACCTGTTAATCTTAAAACTACTATAGATAATAAATTAATAAAAATTACTTGGGACAAGGTAGAAGATAATGATTTGGTAGGTTACTATGTTGTACGAAACCGTTGGCATACCCCTAAAAACCCATTTGATGGAGTAAAACTCTATGCTGGTTCAGATAACTACACCTTTGACAACCATGGGTCAATCAATATAGATAAATATTTTGCTGTATTTACCTATGACAATGTCCCAAACTACTCTCAACCATCAAGCATATTTTACGAAAAGAAGCCATTAATCTAACATAAGGAAAACATCGTTTTCCTACTTTCATCTAAAAACTATTATTTAATGTTAAAATAAGTTAATATATATTATATTAAAAAGCTTTAAATTTATTAAAAGGAAGAAAGATGAAAAAGTTATTAAGTAATATTGTACTTGGATTAGCCCTAACAACAATGTTTTCAAATGCAACAATTTATGAAGATGCAGAAGATGGAACAATAGATAGATGGAGTATTTATGACAATACCCCCACAGGTGCAACCATTAGTAATATTACAGATTCAGAACATGGAAAAGTAATTCACTTTGAAGGAAACGGTCTGGAAAACGGTTTTGTTAATGGACAATATCCATGGTTGCCTAAGGCATGGAACAACACTACTGAAAAACGTTTACAGTGGAGTATAAAAAGTTCTGAATTTTTTTTAGTCTTTGTCAATGTTCAAACAAATGAAGGATTTAGATTTTTACTCTATGCTCCTATTGATTATGATACTGACTGGTTACATGGATTAGGAACTTCAACAAAAGATGGAGCATGGCACACCTTTAGCCGAAATTTAGAAGAAGACCTAACCGATATAAATCCCAATTTGACATTGTCAAGTGTTAATGGAATATTTATAAGAGGAGCTTCATTCTCTATTGATGATATTATATTAAAAAGTGATAACACTTCTGAAGAGTGCAATACAAATGTTGACAGTACAATTTTAAATCTTGCAAAAGCTCTACATCCTGAAGATTTTCTTTTCCATCAACCTACCATTGAGAAGATTCCTCTTATACAAGGAGATACATTCTTCTTTAAACTTGGTGGCTTTGGTGACCTTAATGCTAGAGTATATAGAGTAAATTGTAAAGACCATTCTAATATAGATGAGTTATTTTTTGAAGTCTATGGTAATCATCTAGCTTATACAGGGAGCATTGGAGATGTTGCTTATTTTAATAATCATCATGATGGTTCTAATTATGGAATACCTTTTTCTATTACTGAAGGTGAGACTCTTCAACGTATACCATTTATAGAAACTTTTCTATCAAAAAGAGGTTTGTCTTTATTTTTTGGTGGACTTAGTATTGTTCATGATAAATTAGAGTTAAGTACCGTTAACTACAATAATCATCCATCTAATGAATATAAGACTTATATTTTTTCCCCAGATGGTACATTACTTGGAAGTCGATAATTAGCAATACAAACTCCTAAAAAACTTTTAGGAGTTTACTTTATTCAATTAAACCCTTTAATAATTATGCTAAAATTCGCCATTAATTTTCTAAAGGAATTCACGTTTGTTTAATCTACAAAATTACTCTACACAAAACATTAAAAATGATGTTCTATCAGGAGCTTTGGTTGCTGTTGCTTTAGTGCCAGAAGCCATTGCTTTTTCATTTATTGCAGGGGTTTCTCCTGTGGTAGGTCTATATGGTGCATTTATTATTGGTCTTATAACCTCTTTGCTTGGTGGTAAACCAGGTATGATATCAGGAGCTACTGGTTCAGTTGCTGTTGTTTTTGTCTCATTGGGATTGGCAGTTAACCATATGTACCCTAACTTAGACAAAGAGGCTCTCTCTATGATGATACTTAACTACATCTTAGTTACCTCTATTATTGCAGGGCTTATTCAGATAGCCATAGGTCTACTTAAAATGGGTAAGTTTATACGTCTTGTTCCTCAACCTGCACTATTTGGTTTTGTAAATGGTTTGGCTATTGTTATTGCATTGGCTCAACTAAAATTTTTAGAACCTAAAAATATAGAACAGTATCATGGTTGGTTAGAGATTATGAAAGCCAGTTTCTCTGAGAACTACATTATGTATATTATCATCTTAATTACCATGCTCACCATGCACTTTTTACCTAAAATAACAAAAGCTATCCCAGCTGGATTAATTGCTATTGTTGCTATTACCTTGGTTGTTTATTTTACAGGGTTAGATACCAAACTTGTAGGTGACTTAGCTGATTTGTCTCATGTATCCATGCCTACCTTTGTGATGCCTATGAGTGAACTCTTCTCTGTTGAATCGATGAAAATAATCCTACCTACAGCAGTTATTGTAGCACTTGTTGGGCTTATTGAGTCACTACTTACACTCTCTGTTCTTGATGAAATGGGTGGAAAACGTGGTTCAGGAAACAAAGAGTGTGTAGCACTTGGTGTAGGAAATACAGCATCTGGTCTCTTTGGTGGTATGGCAGGTTGTGCCATGATTGGGCAGAGTGTCATTAACTTTACCTCTGGTGGACTCGGAAGACTCTCCTCTTTAACAGCTGCTGTTTTACTCATTATCTTGGTTGTAAGTTTCTCATCGGTTATTGCTGCTATTCCTGTTGCTGTATTGGTAGGAATCATGTTTATGGTAAGTATAGGAACCTTTGAGTTTTCATCACTTAAACGTATTAAATACATGCCAAAATCAGATGCTTTTGTACTGGTAGTAGTGACCATTATTACTGTTTTCTTTGACTTGGCTGTTGCTGTTATTGCAGGTATTATTATCTCTACTTTAGTATTTGCTTGGAAACATGCAAAAATCTTTGCTCGAACAAAAGTAGAAGATGATAAAAAAATCTACTGCTTAGAGGGACCTCTTTTCTTTGGTTCTGTTACTTCATTTCAAGAACAGTTTAATCCAAAAAATGACCCCGATGAGGTTATTGTTGATTTTAAAAATGCTAGAGTTATGGACAGTTCAGGTACTGAAGCGATAGATACCTTAACAGAGAAGTACAAAAAAGAGGGTAAAAAGCTTACACTTAAGCACTTATCTGATGACTGTAAAAAAGTGTTAACAACTGCTGGACCATTTTGTAGTTATGAAGAGGATGATCCAACTTATAAAGTTGCTGTCAATAAGTAGCCTAAAAATTCTATATCCCAATAATTATTGGGATATAGAAAAATAATTTTTTAATACTCTAAAACAGTTTCAGCCTTTTTAACAGCCGTGTTCATCTCTTTTAAAAGATTTTTATTTTCATCTACTATAACCATTAACTCTTTTTTATCTAACTTATCTTTTGCATAAAGAGGTTTAAGCTTAGTCCAAAGTTTTTCAACTTTATCATATGCTGATTTTAGGTCACCATTGGTAGGTTTAGATATATTATTCTCTTTATTACCGTTTATTAAGGTTATTAATGAGGTGTCAAAAAGCTCTATACTCTTTTTTAGTTTATCTTTATATGAAGCATCTTTAATTTCATATACAAGTAGTTTCTCTTTAGTCATCTTTTGAACCAGCATTCTTTGTCTACCTGCTAGGTTAACAACACGCAGTCTAAACTTACTCAAATAATCTAAATCTTTGTTAGACTCCTCAAAAGCTGTAACCAAATCATTAGAAACGGAAAGCAACGCTTCATTATTTTTAATAATATAATCAATAGCATCTTTAGCTTTTGCTCCATTGGCTACAACTTTTTGAATATTTTCATAAAAAGGTTTCCACTTCTTCTCTACTTCATCTATCTGTTTTAAAACATCTTTGTTTTCGCTAGCTGTTAACTCTAAATCTTTATCACCTTTTTTAAAACCTTTTAATGTCTGGTCATAAAGTTTTGCAAAACTCTCAAGCTTTTTACTGTTCTCTTTACTCTCTATACTTAAAGAGATTAACAGTGCAACTTTACTCATTCTTTGAGTAAGCATTCTTTGTTTACCAGCAAGATTAATAGTGTAGTTCAGTGAGTTACCCTCTTCCATCATATCACCTATAAGTGAAGAGAGGTCAGTAGGATTAGCCTCTGCCATGAGAGGTGTTGAGCAAAGCAGAGCCGATAATAGTAGTGGAGCAAATTTAGTCATGTATCATTCCTTTGTATATATTTAACTAATTATTGTAATAAGTAATATTTTAACATAAATTAGTGAACAAATTATAGATATGTATCAATTGTTTAGAAACTCTATAGGAAAATCTAAAACTTTATATTATTGTAATATCTTATAATAATTTTCTATTATATTTAAGTTCTATTTATCTATAATAACTTTATGAAAAAATTATTAATACTAACCGTACTTATTTTCATAGGAATTCAATTTGTTCCTATGGATGTTCCAGCAGATGTGCCTTCTAAGGCTGAAGATTCAATAGAAGCTCCTGACAATGTTCAGGCTATTCTAAAACGTGCTTGTTTTGATTGTCACTCAAACCATACTACTTTTCCATGGTACAGTAGTATCGCTCCTGTTTCATGGTTCACTAAACATCATGTAGAAGAGGGACGTGAACACATGAACTTCTCTACATGGGCAAGTTATGAAGATGAGAAGAAACTAAAATTTCTTCAAAAAATTCCTAAAGCCATTAAAAGTAAAATGCCACTTCCAAGCTATTTACTCATACACAAAGAGGCAAAACTTTCAGATGCAGACAAAGAAGCCATCACAAAATGGGCAACTGACGCTGCTTTTGA
>JALUMR010000097.1 GCA_027055805.1 Campylobacteraceae bacterium | reverse complement strand
CTCGAATCCCTAATTCTATGAATGATATTTTAGCTTAATCAAAAGGCAATCCTCTTTTTAGGACAAAAATATTAAAGCTCTCTATCGTTATTCAGAAAATAAAAGTATAATTTCCTAAATAAAAAAGAGGAACCATAATGATAAATGCACTAAGAGGGATGAAAGACCTAACCTTTGAGGAGAGTGAACGATTTGTGCATATCGTTACTACTGCTATTAAAGTTTCAAAAAAATATGGTTATAGCTATATAGAAACTCCCATTTTAGAAGAGACCAAGCTTTTTAAACGTTCTGTTGGAGAGAGTTCGGACATAGTCGGTAAAGAGATGTATCAGTTTATGGACAAAGGAGACAATGATGTCTGTATGCGTCCTGAAGGTACAGCTGGAGTTGTGCGTTCTTTTGTTCAAGCCAAACTGGACAGAAGACAAAATGAGAAGTTTAAGTTCTACTACTATGGACCAATGTTTCGTTATGAACGACCACAAAAGGGACGCTTAAGAGAGTTTCACCAGTTTGGGTGTGAGAGTTTTGGAGAGGCTTCTGTTTATGAAGACTTTACTATTATACAGATGATAGGTGACATTTTTAAAGCTCTAGGCATAGGCTATGACTTACAAATCAACTCTTTGGGTTGTCCAGAGTGTATGCCTCCTTACCGTAAAAAGCTTATAGGGTTTTTAACAGAATGCAAAGATGAGTTGTGTGAAGATTGTAATAGAAGAATCGATACAAACCCTATTCGTGTACTTGACTGTAAAAATGAAAAGTGTCAAACATTACTAACCAACTCACCTAAACTGATAGATAATCTTTGTGATAGTTGTGAGAGTGATTTTGAAAAACTTGTTAAATTACTTAAAAGTGAAAATATAGATTATGTAGTTGATACCAATCTTGTAAGAGGTTTGGACTACTACTCTAAAACTGCCTTTGAATTTGTAAGTAATAATATCGGTTCTCAATCTGCCATAGCAGGTGGTGGACGATATGATAGACTTGTGGAGTTTCTTGACGGTAAACCTACCCCTGCTGTTGGTTTTGCTTTAGGTATAGAGCGTATTATGGAACTGGTTCAAATGCCAGAAGTAGAACGTGAGGGTTACTATTTGGGTGCTATGGAAGAGTCTTTAGTTGATACTTTGTTTCCTCTAGCTTCTAAAAAAAGAGCTACTGATAAAGTAACATTAGAATACGCTGCTAAAAAATTAAAAGCACACCTCAAAGGTGCCGACAAAGTTAATGCTAGATATTGTGCTGTTATTGGTGAAGATGAGATGCAAAATGGTACCATTTGGATTAAAGATTTAGTAGAAAAAAGTGAGACAACTATTTCACAAAGTGATTTTTAAAGGAGTTAACGTATGAAATTAGGTGTAAACATCGACCACATAGCAACATTAAGAGAAGCTAGAATGATAGCTGACCCTAACCCTTTAGATGCTCTAAGTATTGTAAAAAGAGCTGGTGGAGAGCAGATAACCATCCACCTTAGAGAAGATAGAAGACATATACAAGATATAGATGCTTTAAATATTATCTATCACTCTTCGCTACCTATTAACTTAGAGTGTTCTATGGCACCTGAAATGATTAATATTGCCTGTGAGCTACGCCCACACCGTGTTACGTTGGTTCCTGAAAATCGTGAAGAGGTCACTACAGAAGGTGGGCTAAACATCATAGACAATGATGATATGATACGTCTTACTATCGATCGTTTACACTTTAAAGAGATAGAGGTATCACTCTTTATTGACCCTACACTAGAAAATGTAGAGAGAGCTAAAGAGTTGGAAGTTGAGTGGATTGAGTTTCATACGGGTAAATATGCCAATGCTTATGCTATGCTTTATAGTCACCTACCAAATACACACCACAACATACCAGAACTGGAACTTCCACGTAAAGAGTTGGCAGACATCATAGAACATGAGCTTGTCAATTTACGAACACTTAGTTGTGATGCAAAAGAGTTGGGCATAAAAGTTGCAGCTGGTCATGGGCTAAATTATCAAAATGTAATAGATATAGCAGACATAGACACCATAGAAGAGCTAAACATAGGTCAAAGTATTATTGCTCGTTCCATCTATACTGGTTTAGAACAAGCCATTATAGACATGAGAAAACTTATTCAAAAATGATGAAAAAAATTGCAATTTCAATAGGTGATTTAAATGGAATAGGGATTCAACTCGCACTTGAAAATCACCATACTATTCAAAAAGTTGTTGAACCTCTCTACTGTATAGATGAGGTAATGCTTAAACAAGCCTCTACACTTCTAAATATACCCATCCCCAATGACTTTAACTACTGTAACAAAATAGCCAAACCTTTTACTATAGAACCTGCAAAAGTTACCAAAACAAGTGGTGTTTATAGTTTTGCTTCATTTTTAAAAGCTGTAGAACTGGTTAAAACCATGGAAGTAGATGGCATTATGACTTTACCCATTCATAAAAAAGCATGGGAGTTAGCAGGAGTAACATTTAAAGGACACACCGATGCACTTAGAGAGTTCTTCTTTGCACCTGCCATTATGATGTTGGGTTGTCCTAAAATGTATGTGGCACTCTATACAGAGCATATTCCTTTACATCAAGTTGCAAAAGAGATTAAAAATGTGAAGAAACTATCAGAATTTTTAATTGATTTTTATGAAAGTATAGAAGAAAACTTAAAAGAAAATGAACAGATAGGCTTACTTGGTCTCAATCCACACGCTGGAGATGATGGTGTTTTAGGAGATGAAGAAAAATACATAGAGGAAGCTAGAGAAACAGCACATAGAACAATAGGAAGAGAAGTGTTTACTTTACCACTTGTTCCAGATGTTGCCTTTACTCCAAACTCTCGTAAAAACTATAAATATTTCGTTGCTATGTATCATGACCAAGGTTTAGCACCACTCAAAGCACTCTATTTTGATGAAGGAATTAATATTTCACTAAACCTTCCAATCGTTAGAACTTCTGTTGACCATGGTACTGCATTTGATATTGCTTATAAAAACACTAAACTAAACAACCTTAGCTACTTAAATGCCATACACTACTTTGATACAACTTGATTACGCCCATTATGTTTTGCTTCATAGAGTGCTTTGTCTACTCGCTCAAAAAGTAGTGATTGGGTATCACCAATTTTAAACTCTGTCACACCAAAACTACAAGTTACCCGTCCCACTTTCTTAAAATTATATTCACTAACAAGTCGTTGTAACTTCAAAGCCAATAGTGAACCTTTTCGATTTTCAGTAGTTTTAGTAATGATTACAAACTCTTCTCCACCCCAACGTGCAAAAGTATCACTATTTTCCAAATCCATATTAATTAAACGGGATAACTCAATCAATACACTATCACCTACAGGGTGTCCATAGGTATCGTTAATGGTTTTAAAATGGTCTATATCTAATAGTATAATAGAAAATCTATAATCATATCTATTGGCTCGATATATCACATCATTAAGAACCTCATTAAATTTAACTCTATTATATACTTTTGTTAAAGCATCATATTCAGCCTGTTTTGTTATACATAGTTTTTCACTCTCTAGTTTTGTAATATCACTAAAAGAGAGTAAATACTGATTGGTTTCTTTAATTTTAGAAATATTTATATTGAAGAAATAACTCATTTTATCTCTTTTAGAAAAAAGTTTTACTTTAAAAGGTTTACCATTACTGGACTTAAGTTTTTCTAACCATTTTCTCCCATAAGTATGTTTAGCAACGCAATCCGTATCAGAAAGAAACAGTTGGCTCAAATTTGCATATGTTTTATTAAATTCAGCTACAGAATTAAAACAAAAAAAATCCAAACCAATCCTGTTAATAAAAGTAATATTATCTTTACTATATAAAATATTTATACTGTTACTTGAATTTAAAAATGATTCAATAAATTTTCTATATCTGTTATTATAAAGGTGCTTTAAAAAAAACCAAAAAACTAAAGTTAAAACAATAAAAATAACTAGAAAGTACGATTCCATACCTCTTATGCCTTAATTACAAAGAGAGTTTTTTTATCATCTTTTCTGCTTCTTCGATTGAGTTATCAAGTTCAAATGCACGTTTATAAAAGCGTAATGCCTCTTCTTTATTTTCCATATCATATAATGTATTGGCATAATTAAAGTAGTGAGGAGCATACTTTCCATCAAGTTCAATAGCTCTTATATGATGTTCTATAGCTTTTTCATTTTCATCTAATTTATGTAAAACATTTGCCAATGAAACATGAGCCATATCTTCATGTTCATCAAGCTCAAGTATAATCATATAATTATCTTTAGCCTCTTCTAATCTATTTAACTCAATTAAAACATAACCATATTGCAAAAGAATTCCAATATTTTCTGGTTCAAGTATCAAAGCTGAAGAGAGAGCCTTATCTGCTTCGCTAAAGTCTTTTTTCTCTATAGCTTCATCTGCCATACGTAATAACTGTTCTACCCGAGAAGGCTTTACGGTAGGGTGTGAAAATGTTTTATCCATTTGAGTCAGAGATCCAATCTGTTCATTATCATTTTTTGCCTCAAAATCTACACCACGCCTTGGATATGAACCAGAGAGTAACTGTTTAAAAAAAAGTAAAAAAACTGTAACTGAAATTATTAAAAGTAAAAGTTGAAATGTGCTCATTGTATCTCCATATTAGTTATCATATAATATCTAATATTACTTAGAAAGTACCATTAATTAGATAAAGAGAGAGAAATCTAAATAAAATAATATTAATATTAATAAGTATTAATAAATTGTTTTTATTTATTTAATTGTTTAGAAAGATTTGCAATTTTTTTATCTAATTCCTCTCTTGTATCATAAATAAACGAATGTTTCTCTTCATCTGAAATACGTATAAAAAGTCCATAACCTGCCACATCTACTCGACCTTTTGACTCTATATCTATCCACTCTAAACTCATCTCTGCAGTTTCATCTCCATGCCCTGTCTTTACTAGAACAGCTGGGTACAATTGTTTAATATCTTTTAATTTGAATGTTTTATTTTCTATTGTTATTTGCTTCATGATGAGATTATAGTATAATCCTCTAAAAATTAGGAGATTATGTAAATGAATTTAAATGCACAAATAAAATCAGATATAAAAGATGCAATGAGAGCGAAAGATACACAAAAGAGAGACACCTTACGAAATATACAAGTTGCTGTAAAAGATATAGAAGTGAATGAACGAAGAGAAGTAACGGATGCTGATGTTGAAGCTATTTTAGTAAAATATGCAAAACAACGTGAAGATGCTATGGCTCAATTTAAAGATGCTGGAAGAGATGACTTGGTAGAAAAAGAGAAAGCAGAACTTGCTATTATAAAAGTATATCTACCAGAACAGATGAGTGATGAAGAGTTAGAAGCTACTGTAAAAGAGATTGTTGCTCAAACAGGTGCGACGACTATGAAAGATATGGGAAAAGTTATGGGTGCAGCGAAGTCTGCCATAGGAAGCAAAGCAGATGGTGGACGCATTAACCTTTGTGTTAAAAATCTTTTAGGATAAACTACTCTCTACAACGTTGTTTGACTTCTCTCTTCTCTTCATGAGAAGGTAGAAGTTCCTGAGAAAAAACAAACTCATGACTACTACTTCCTCTAGTTAAAATACAACCTTTACACCCAGGTTTACACTTATGTTTTAACAATCTGCACCATTCCTTATTTTCTTCAAATGTTGTTAAATATTGACAACCCCATCCACTACTCATGTTCTTCCTTTAAATCTTTTAAAAAACCTATAACTCTTTGTTGGTAAATTTTATCCTCTTCATCTTCTAAGCAAACTTGAAATTGCAACAATCTATCTATCTCAATTTTTTCAGAAAAACGTTTTACTGCTTTTGTCTCTTTCTGAACTTTATAAATTAAATGCTCAAAATCTAACCCATTATTGGTTACTATTTTGACAAAATACTCTTTAACTGTCTCTACCAAAATATCTGCACGATCTTCATCATTATCATAAATTTCAAGTGCCATCTTTTTAAGTAGTTCCTCTTCACACTCTGATATTTCGTTATTAACAGCTAGAACAAGTGTTATAACCTTTGCCCTATACTCCAACGAACTGTTGTGATAGACTAAAAACTCTCTAAAAACTTTTTTAATCTTTCGTTTTACTAATTTGAATATCTTAACCATTATTTTAGTAAATCCTGAACACATTTTAAAGGGTCTTTACCCTCTAACATTTTATAAACCTCATCAGCAATGGGCAAATAAATATCCTCTTTTTGAGCTATAAGATAAAGTGCTTTTGTAGTAGGAATCCCCTCTGCTACTTCGCCCAACTCTTCTAATATATCATTTAAACTTTTTCCCTTTGAGACTCCTAACCCTACACGATAGTTACGAGAAAGTTGAGAACTTGCCGTTAAAAATAGGTCACCTGCTCCACCCAAAGATAAAAATGTTTCTGTTTTTGCTCCAAAATGCTCTCCAAAACGGGTCATCTCTACTAATCCACGAGAGATTAAAGCTGCTCTGGCATTGTTTCCAAGCTCTAAACCATCACAGACTCCACCTGCTATGGCAATAACATTTTTATAAGCCCCAGCCACCTCTGCTCCAACCACATCAGAATCTACATATCCTTTAATAAACGAGGGTAAAGCATCGGCATAAAATTTTGCTAACTCCAAGTTGGTAGAGGATATTTTCAGTGCTGTAGGTAAAGATTGTTGTACTTCAGCTGCAAAAGATGGACCAGAGATAAAGGCTAACCTGTCATCATTAACATATTGTCCATATACTTCATTTAAAAAACTACCTGTAGAGGTCTCTATTCCTTTGGCTGCTACCAAAAGATTTTGCCCTTTATCTACAAAATTCTCCTCCATCCAAGAGCGTACAGCTTGAGCTGGTATCGCCATTATCAAGTACTCATAAGAGAGTGCTTCTTCTAGGCTTACAAAATTTTCTATATCTTTTAAAGAACGAGAATTGATAACCACTTCATTCTCTTGACTATACGCATGATAAAGGGCTTGACCCCATTTCCCTGCTCCTATAATTGCTATTTTACGACTCATCTTCTTTTCCTTTTATATACTCTTCAAATTTATTTAAGTCATCATTATATCCTATGCAGACCAAAGTATCCCCTGCATCAAAACGGTTTTCTAAACCCGAGGTAATAAATATAAACTGATTACTCAGACGTTTATCTATCATACCTACCAAGATAATTCCATGCTTAGAGAAATCAAAATCATCTGCCATAACAGTATCGAGTATAGAGTTTTCAGGAATCAACATCTCTTTAAAAGAGAAATCTTCTTCTGGGGAAAAGAGTTGCTCTATAAGTTTTGTGGCTACAGGTTTGGTTAGAATATTATGAATACGATTGGCACTCACCTGATAGAGGTCTATAATTCTTGTTGCTCCTGCCATCCTAAGCTTTTGAGTAGCATGGTAAGATTCAGAGAGTGCTACAATTGTTGTTTTAGGAAATAGTGCATGTAAAGAGAGTGTCAAAAAAACATTGATGTAATGATCTTTCATAACACAAATTAGATAGTCATCTTCAGCAACATCCAACTCTTCTAAAGCATTATCATCTGTTATATCCAGTAATTTAACCCGATAACCTGCTTTTTTAGCTGCCTGATAAGACTCCTCATCATCTACTATAATTACCAGATAATGAAGCTCTTTTGTTAAGTTTTCTGCTAAAAATTTGGTGGTATTGCTATATCCAAACATTAATGCTTTTCGATTAAACATATTTAACCTTTCTGTAGATACTTCTAAAATATTCTATGCTTACTTTTCGTCCCATAACCAAGAGTATATCTGACTCCTCTAAGATGGTTTTTGCTGGAGGGTTAAAAATAAACTCACCCTCCTCTCCTGCTCGTTGAAGACCTATACAGAGTAGCTTCTGCTTTTTAAATTCTAACTCTTCTATGGTTTTACCAACCAATAATTCTGATTGAGCAAGATTTACCTCATCTAAAAGAGCCATGTTTTTACCTGTCAAAATAGCATAAATTGCTTTATACATAACAGGTTGAGTAATAGCTGTATAGAGCATTCTATCTGCAATAATATTAGGTCTTACAATACTATCTGCTCCTGCTAACTGATATTTTTTGACCATTTTTTCTGTTCTTGCTCTAGCAATTACTTTAATCTTTCGAGATAGGGATTTGGCATTGAGCGTAATATAAATATTGGCTATATCATTACCCGTTAGAGCCAAGAGTGTAATATTTGAATATTGAAGGTTAAAACGTTTAATGACATCATGTTTACTTGCATCTTCATGAATCGCTTTATAACCCTCTTTTATAGCCTCCTCTACTCTCTCTTTATCATTCTCTATAACAATATATCGGTTAGTGTACTCTTTGGCATAATATCGTAAAAACATGCGTGTCATCTGCCCATACCCACAGATAATCATAAACTCATCTTTTTTATTGAGTTCTTCTATGATTCTGTTCTCTTTGAGTTCATCGAGCTTTTCAGAAAATGAAGAGACTATCACAGAAGTAACAAATGAAATCATCGCAATTCCACTGACAATAATAAGCATAGAGACTACACGTCCCTCAGGTGTCACAGGAGAGATATCCCCATAACCTACTGTAGAGATGGTAATTAAAGCCCAGTAGAGGGCATCAAATATCGACTCAATATTTTCATTTTCATTCTGTTCAAACACATAGATAGCAATCCCAGCTGTCACCGTAATGAAAACTAAAAGGAAAAGAAGTGTAAAAAGTTCAAACTTTTTACTTGCTAGAACACTTAAAAACTGGTTAATACTCTTCGTATAACGTAGCAACTTAAAGACTCTAAAGAGTACAAAAATACGTAATACTCGTAGAGGTCGATACGCAGGTAAAATAGCCAACAGGTCAATAATGGCTGTAGGGGTTAAAAGGTATTTAACTTTCTCTTTTAAAATTTTTTTTGTAGGTCTCCAAAGTGATACTTTACGGTTAAGGAACTCTGCTTCCCCTACCTCTTTGACCACCTGCTTATGCCAATTATTATGCACCCAAACTCTGGCAATATATTCACTAAGAAAAATAGCTGTGACGATATATATATCAAAAAAATCAATCCAATCAGGCACAGGATTCTTAACTTCATAAACTAAAATAGCTATAGAGACTACAATGAGTGAAATCATAAAAATATCAAAATACTTTTTATATTCATAATCAGAGTTGAGTAAAAAATCAGA
>JALUMR010000096.1 GCA_027055805.1 Campylobacteraceae bacterium | reverse complement strand
ATAAAAATGCACATTTAACTGACATCGTAAAACCCTTGTTTTTAAATTTTTTGTTTTTATTTTTTGTGTATTTTACCCAAAGAGTGGTTATGCCATAATGAATAGTGCATATTTGGCATCGGCAGCATTAAAGCCAAAGCCTACCAACTCTTGAGGTTCATGCTCTTCACTGACAGCCAACTTTACTTCATACATCATCATATCCATGTCCATAATAAGTAGATTCTTTACCAATTCACCTACAGACAGTGGCTCTTTATCTTTTTCTACAGTTAAAATAAGCTCTTTAGATATTTTATCGACATAAAAAGAAGCAACTGATGCTTCACCTGCATAGAGTAGATTCTTTTTATCATTAGCATCCTCTTTTAGCAGCATGGCTGTTATACTATACATTTCGTTGTTATTAATGCTCTCTCTTATATCTTCTATTAAGTCGATAATTACTTTCATAATCTTTCCTTTATTTATTGGCGACATTGTAGCGATAAAAAGTTATAATAAATACAATAAAATTAAAAAGGATACTCAGATGAAAAAAACTCTAATAATATTAACTTCCGTAATTAGTATGATCAATGCAGAAGCACTTGTAGTAAAAGATGATATAAATAAACTACTGTGGGAAGATAGTATGCATACAGAAGATACAAAAGTAAATCATATGGAAGCAGAAACATACTGTGCTAACTTAGAGATAGGAGGGTATAAGTCTTGGCGAGTACCAACCCTTACAGAGCTTTTAAGTATAGTAGACTATAAACGTTATAAACCTGCTATTTTAAAGGAGTTTGAGCATGTAAGCAAGGACACCCTCTACTGGACAAATACTGTATATGCTAAAAGTTCAGATGAATTTTGGGGTGTAAGTTTTAAGGATGGGGCAACATCAAATGCTGCTCAAACTTATGACAGACAAGTACGTTGTGTTCAAGAGTTAAAATAGATAAGCCTTATAAGCTTATCTACCAGTATAACTATAAAGTAGTGCTGTTTTTAATCGTTTAAATACTTTCCATTGATCCCGTGGACAAATAGCAAAACATCCATGGCTACGTCCTCCCCTATTTACATACTTTGCAGGGTGTATAATAACATCACGTCCACCTCTTCTTGCAGGTTTACCTACTTTTCTGTTACTCCATTGTAGACCCTTAACAGAGAGATAACGATAATGTTTCTTCTTTGTCTTTCCCACACTTGAACCAACTTTAAAAAAGCCGTATGGAGTCATGTATGAGTTCCGTTTATTGCTAGACCTTTTTACTTTTCCACCAATAGCTCCAGAATACTTACCATGAGCAATCTTATGTCTAAATACATATCCATTATTTAAGTTTATAATAAATAGACGTTTCGTTCTTGCAGACTTAGTATAATCTGCAATAGCAAGATAATTTTTTGAAAGTGCTTTTTTCTTGTAATTCTTTTTATAATAAGTAAATGCTTTTCTTAAGGCTTTTTTACTTATATTTGTTTTTTTAGATACCTGTTTATAAATCTTCTCAAGATGTATATTTCTTTTAGACCATGTGGTTTTTGCAACCAATTCTCCTGAAAAGAAGACAAGCATTAGCAGTAACAATGTTTTTTTCAATTTTTTCCCTTGTTTTAAAAAATTTCGGAATTATATAGAAAAAATCATTAATTACATATAAAAAAATATATAAATATAATTTTTAACATTTATATATTATGAATTATGCCTTATCACAAGAGATTCCAGTTCCATCTAAACAAAAGTTCTCTTTACACTCAGCACCCTCATAGTCACCACAACATTTACAAACCTCTTCCTCTACAAGTTTTTCATCTTTTTCTATTATGGGCGCCAGTTTCTCTTTTACTTTATCAAAAACATAGGCAGAGAAACTTTTAGCATCATTTTCACTCTTCTCATACATACCCTCAAGAGAATTTAAATGAGGTTTGATTTTCTCATTAATCTCACTACGAATTTCATCACGTAAAGGATTCTCTTCTTCAATATCTTCCTCTTCTTCAACAACTGATGCATTTGAATTTCCAAAGATATTAGTCAATATTTTTAAAATGTTGACTAGAAGTATCAAACCAATTAATGCAAATACAACCAACATTATATTATTAGCCATTAACTTTTTCCTTTTTTATTTTATTACTCTTTTTTGCTTTTATCTCTTCTTTGGGTTTTTTAATTTTTTTCATTTTAACTTTCCCTCTAAACTTTTCACCAAAATACCCCTCATTTGCCATCCATTTATATATTTCTGCGGCTATAGGTCCTGAGGTACTACCACCATGTCCACCATGTTCTACTAAAACTGTCACAATATATTTAGGGTCTTTAAAAGGAGCATAGGTTGTTAACCAAGCATGAGAACGACTATAGTATTCCATCTCATACT
>JALUMR010000095.1 GCA_027055805.1 Campylobacteraceae bacterium | reverse complement strand
ATGCTATTGAATTTAAAGATATGAGCATTTTTGAAAATGCAATTCGACAACTCTTTGCTATGTTGCCCCATGACAGTTATAGAAAAAATGAAATGCAAAACCATGAAGGGTACTATGCAAATGTTATTTATGCCTATTTAGCAGGTTTGGGTATTGAGTTTAGAGCTGAAGATACCACTAATTTAGGAAGAATAGACTTAACTATTGCTACACCTGATATGAGTCAAGTATATATTATTGAGTTTAAAGTCGTAGCAAAAACAAATAGGAATGGTAAAGCATTAGAGCAGATAAAAGAGAAGAAATATCATGAAAAATATTTGAATAAGGCAGATGAGATAACTATTATTGGTATTGAGTTTTCTAAAAAAGAGAGAAATATTTGTAAGTTTGAGTGGGAGAGGGTTAAGTGATTTTCTCTTAAATTAACATTCAGTTCATCTTGATAGTATATACTTCCAAGATAAGTTCTATGAAATTGAACGAAGATTTAAAATAAAAGGATACAAATATGAAAGCAAAAAAATTACTATTTTTACTAGGAGTAGGAGCAACACTTCTAACTACAAATGTTATGGCAGATGATGCCAATGCAAGAGCCATTATGGAAAAGGTAGATGCTAGAGATGATGGTACTACACTAGCGCAAGATATGCTCATGGTGCTTATTGATAAAAATGGAAATGAGCGTACCCGTGACCTAAAATCATATGAAAAAGATTTTGGAGCAGATGAGCATAAAACGCTCTTTTTCAAAAGCCCTGCTGATGTTAAAAATACAGCTTTTTTAACTTATGACTATGATGACGCTTCAAAAGATGATGACCAATGGTTGTATTTACCAGCGCTTAAAAAAGTAAAACGTATTCCATCTGCTGATAAGAGTTCAAGTTTTATGGGTTCAGATTTTTCATATTTTGATATGACTGACCGTGATTTGGAAAATTATGATTTTAAAATTTTAAAAGAGACAAAAGTTCGTGGTAATGATGCTTGGATGATAGAGGCAACGCCTAGAAATCAAGAGACCATTGATGAGTCAGGTTATACAAAGACCATTGCCATTGTGCGTAAAGACAACTACATGGTGGTTCGTGCCATTAACTTTTTGACCAATGGAAAGAAAAAATATTTAGATTTAAAACAGATACATCAAGAGAGTGGAATTTGGTTGGTAGATGAGATGACCATGACCACTAAAAAAGGAAAAGATACATTACATAAGACTGTTTTAACCTTTTCAAATGTAGCATTAAATGGAACCATAGATGATAGTGTCTTTACTACAAGAAGATTAGAAAAAGGACTCTAATGTCAAATAACGGTAGGGTGTTTTCCCAAAAAACACCGTCAAAATCAAAACTGGCACTTTTGGCAATGCTTTTAATGACAACAGTAAATGCTGAAAGCATAGACGAAGCCCTAGAGGGTTTCGACGATGAACCAACAACTACTCAAACAGCAAAGAATCCATCTAGCACGAAAGAAAATAATATATCTAATTCTCACACTAAGCATGAGAATAAAGAGAAAATAAAAGATGATATTATGGATGGGTTTGATGATGAACCGATTGTCAACTCTGCAAAAGATAAAGATGGTAAATTGCTAGGATTTTTAGGTGACTTTACAGGAAAAATAACCCAACAAGTAGCCTTTGCCCCTAATGATGACGTACCTCATGATAATGTAAACTCTGTTAAAAGCTCACTTCTTTTAGACTACGAACATAAATTTGACAATGGATTTAAATTTAAAACCAATGCAAAAGCCTATTATGATGCTATTTATGACATACGAGGTACAGAGAAGTACTCTAATGATGAGCTAGATGAACTCAAAAGTGAAGTTGAACTTTTTGATGCCTATGTAGAGGGAAGCATAGCCGATAACTTAGACATGAAACTGGGTCGTCAAGTAGTGGTTTGGGGTCGAAGTGACACCATTCGTATTACCGATGTACTTAACCCTCTTGATAATCGTCGTCCTGCTATGGTAGATATTGAAGATTTGCGTCTGCCTGTAGGTATGGCAAAGCTTGACTACTATGTAGGTGATTGGCGTATTACTCCTATTGCTGTAGTAGAGCAGAGGTTCTCTAAAAATCCACCAGCTGGTGGAGCATTTAACGCATCACCAAACTCTCTACCAAGTAATGAAAGCTATAGTGATGTTACCCCAGCTTTAAGTATTGGAGCAGAGTTTTCAGGCTGGGATGTTAACTTTTATGCGAGTAATCTCCATAATGACACTGGTTACTTTAAAAATGGAAAGTTAAACCATGATAAAGTAAAGATGTTTGGTACAGCTCTAAATGTTCTAAGTGGCTCGTGGTTATTAAAGGGTGAGTTGGCTCATTTTGATGGACTCAAATATACCCCAACACAAGATAAAACTTTTAAAAGAACCGATGGTTTAGTAGGCTTAGAGTACAA
>JALUMR010000094.1 GCA_027055805.1 Campylobacteraceae bacterium | reverse complement strand
ACCATTGCTTTTTTTACATCGTTTGCATATTTAAGCAATTCGTCTGGAAGTGTGTGACCACCATGAATCATCAAGTCTAAATCCATAGTATATAGCCAAATATCACCATTTTCATCTTCTACGATTCCAACTCTACAAGGCATAAAACCTACAAATTCACCTGAGAATTTCAAGAAAATGTCAGCAATTGAAGGAGAACAGTATGAACGAATGTGTGTATATTTCCCACCATCTTTCATAAACTTTCCATCTCTTGGCATAGTCTTCTCATCAACTTTAGCAAGACCATAACCTTCAGCTACTTCATCCATAACTTCAATAGCATTTTGAATAGCTTCTTCTTTAGAAGTACCCTCTTCAATAACCAATTTTCTCTTAATAACCATACCTTTTGCAGGGTCACCAGTTGTTAATACTTTGTCTGCCATATTCATGTATAGACCTAAAGCTTGAGAATCCATTTTAGTTAAGCTTGAACCATATTTAACACCCATTAGAATAGCAGCAACAACTACTATAAAACCTACTAAAGTAAAAATACCTTTGATAAAACTCATTTTATTCCTTTTTTCCATAATGGAAGAATTCGTAATTAAAATAGTTTTTACACTATTCAATAATCTATTATAATAAATTATTATTAAATAAAGGTTATCTATAGAATCTATTTTTATTGGAGTTACCTATACGTATAGTATGGAAGCTCTTTTTATAGACTCATTATTGTTTATCTATTAATTTAAGTTTCATAAACTATACTTAATTTTATAATTAAATATAAGGAATAATATATGAAGAAGAGAAGAAGTATTATTTTAAGTAGCTTAATTTTATTATTGACTGCATGTACAAATAACGAAAAGTTAAAACCCTCTATCCCTACAGCTTCTAACTTTAAAATAGAATATCTAAATGCAATTAATAGAGCAAGAAGTAACAATCAAACATGTGGAAGTAAAGGCTTCTTTAAATCCACAGAGCCACTTATTTGGAATGATAAACTTTATAATTCTGCTTATGAACATAGTTATGATATGGCGACAAGTAATACATTTTCTCATAAAGGTTCAGGTCAAATATCGGATAAAACAGGTTACGTAAAAAACTCTGCTAGTTCAGGAAGGGAGAGAATAGAATCATATGGTTATAGTTGGAGAATTTATGCTGAAAATATAGGTGCTGGTAGTGAACTAGATACTGCAGAGAAAGCTGTTCAAGGTTTATTAAATAGTTCTGGTCACTGTGCTAATATTATGAACCCTTCTCTTAAAGAGGTAGGTATGGCAATGGTTAAGAACCCTAATTCAAAATATACATACTATTGGACACAAGATTTTGGAACACCTTTAAATTAGTGGCTATGAGGTAGCTACTAATTTCTCTTCTTCATAAACACCAAGTTTTTTAGCATCTGTCAAAATAGAACGGCTAACTTTAAGTTTAGACTCGATTATTACCTTCTGAAGTTTGGACTTAATATTGAGTTGAAGAGGGTGTCTTCCTGGGTATTTTTGAGCTAGACAAAACAGCTCCTCTATCATCTTTTCATCAGGGAGTAGATTCATTGCTAAAACTACAGGGTCTGCAATAGGTTCAGGGGTGTGTTTTTGCTCTTTTTTGACTTTGACTTTCTCTTTTTTGGCATCTTTTAGCGACTCAATCTTTAAGATATTCATACGCGTAAAGTCACCATCTTTGGTGATTTTTACTTTAAATCCGATAGGTTTACTTAGGTCGAAGTCCTCTTCTAACTCTATTAATCTATTTTCAAAAAGCATTAGCTCAATGTTTCCATGTAAGTCCATAATATTGGCAATACCAAACTTATTACCTTTTTTAGAGATACGTGTGTTTATCTCTTCAATTTTACCAATAAATAGGGCTTGTGAACCATCGGCGAGGTCATCTATCTCTGAACTTAGAGTGTATTTTATCTCGTCTAATTGTTCACGATATTTGTCAAGTGGGTGACCTGAAACGTAGAAACCTAAGGACTCTTTTTCAAGTGATAAGATGTCAAGTAGGTCATACTCTGGCATATCTTTAATATCTATAGAGATGGTGGTCATCTCCTCTGCATCACCAAAGAGAGAACCAACGGCTTGTTTTTTAGCCATCATTGCTTTTCCTGCTGCTTCGGTAATGTCCTCAACTTGACTAATTAATGCACAACGAGAGTGACCAAAGTCATCAAATGCTCCTGTTTTCGCCAAAGATT
The DNA here is from genome assembly GCA_027055805.1 of Campylobacteraceae bacterium. GTDB lineage: Bacteria > Campylobacterota > Campylobacteria > Campylobacterales > Sulfurovaceae > UBA1140. Next base: position 255 of record JALUMR010000094.1, on the reverse strand, counting down.
CAATGACACGTTTGTTGACTTTTGAGGCATCAATCCTTGAGACAAAGTCGCTCATGTCTTTAAACGCTCCACCCTCGTTACGGGTTTGTATAATGGAGTTAATCGCCACATCACCAGCACCCTTAATCGCTCCCATACCAAAGAAGACAATCTTTTCCCCATCTATCTCATCGGCTTGGAAGACCAATTCAGAACGGTTAATGTTGGGTGGACGTAGAGTAATGTTTAGGCGTTTTAGTTCATCGACATATTTTA
>JALUMR010000093.1 GCA_027055805.1 Campylobacteraceae bacterium | reverse complement strand
TTTAGATAGATTGTGCAGCTAGGGTTGAGGAGATTCTTTCACATTTTCTCTCCCTCAACTTCTATCTGCACACTTATATTTTATTGAAACTATTTAGGTGGTTTGAGTAAAATTTGAGAATGAAAAATAAATTATCATTTCTTTTTCTTTAATTTCTTTAAATATTTTTATTTTATACTATAATACTAATCAAAGGATAAAAATGAAGAATATACTTAAGAAAAACTTCGCAACTGTTATTGTTATCAGTATTGCTCTATTAGGTTTGTCAGGATGTACAAAAGACCCCAGTTTAAACCATCCACCTATAGTAAAAGTATCTAATGATAAAATTGTTAATATAGGTGAAACAGTTAAGCTACATGCTACTGTATCAAATAACAATAAAGAAGAAGAGACACTAACCTACCAATGGAGAATAGCTGCAAAACCAAAAGAGAGTAAACTCTCTTTAACCAATACCACAAAAACGGATATCTCTTTTAAAGCCGATAAACAGGGGATTTATTATTTTGACTTTATTGCCCAAAATGAACAAGTAAGTAGCAAAGCAAAAAGAGTGACTATTCAAGTTCGTTCTATTATAGGGACATGGACAGCAGACCTCACAAAGACAAAAAAAGAGACTAAACTCAATGAGGATGAAATGGCTGAAGTAGTAGAATCATTAAGCTCTAACTATAAATTTGTATTTCTTGAAAACGGAAAAATAGAAGGCGACGATGAAAGTTCTTGGAGCTATAGTAAAAATGGAAATTATAAACTCAATGGTTCAAAGGAAATTAAATTAGTAGAAGCAAATGAGCTCTATATGATAAATAAACTCAAAAGCGATAAAGAGGTTAAGTTTTATTATAAGAGAGCCTTAAAAGAGTAAAACTCTCTTAAGTTAACGAGCCTTCTGTGCCATTTTAATATAGATATGCAAAATCTCTAAAGCAGCAGGGGTTACTCCTGAAATCTCCGATGCATTAAAAAGGGTCGGAGGGTTAATATCATTTAATTTCTCCACAATCTCGTTACTTAATCCTGATACTTTTTCAAACTCAAACCCTATAGGGATTTTTACTTTTAGCATGTCTTTCATTTGATTAACTTGCTTTTGTTGCTTTTCTATATAGCGACTGTATTTAGCCTCTATGACCAACTGCTCCATCACCTCATCACTATATTTTTTAAACTCTGGAACCAAAGTAAGTATCTTCTCTTGGGTCATGGTGGAGCGACCTAGTAAATCTAAAAGGCAAATCTTATCGTTTATCTTGGTCTCATCCATGCTTAAAAGTAACTCTATAAACTCTTTGGTAGGGGTTACAAAGTTTTCTCTTAAATGAGTAATCGCTTCATTTATATCTTTCTCTTTTTGCGTCACTTTTGCCAAATAGTCATTATCTAACAAACCAAGCTCTTTTCCATATTTATAAAGACGAGTATCTGCATTATCTTCACGTAACAACAATCTATACTCTGAACGGCTTGTAAACATTCGGTAAGGTTCTTTGGTTCCTTTGGTGACCAAGTCATCTATAAGTACCCCTATATAAGCTTCATCACGACCTAGAATCAACGGCTCTTTACCTTGAATACTTAGTCCAGCATTTATCCCTGCCATAAGCCCTTGTGCTGCTGCCTCTTCATAACCTGTGGTTCCATTAATCTGACCTGCACAGTATAGACCCTCTATCTTTTTGGTTTCAAGCGTATGTTTTAACTCTGTTGGTTGTACATAGTCATACTCTATGGCATAACCGTAACGCACTATTTTAGCATTTTCCATCCCTTTGACCGAGTGAATCATATCTAGCTGAACATCGGTAGGCAAAGAGGTACTCATACCATTAATATAAAACTCATTGGCTTCCATTGTCTGAGGCTCTACAAAAATTTGGTGACGTGGTCGGTCACGGAAACGGTTAATTTTATCTTCAATACTTGGACAGTAACGAGGTCCCATCCCATCTATCTGTCCAGAAAAAAGAGGAGCTCGGTAGAAGTTACTCTCTATTATCTCATGCGTTGTCTCATTAGTATAGGTCACATGACATGGAAGTTGCGTTGGGTTAAATGTTTTTCTATCGGTTCTAAACGAAAAAGGAATCGGTATTTCATCTCCCCCCTGCTCTTCCATGACAGAGAGGTCTATAGACTTTCCATCTATTCTCGCACAAGTACCTGTCTTTAATCGCCCTATCTCTATGCCCAAGGTTCGTAAATACTCAGCCAACTCCACAGAAGCAAACTCACCTTGTCTCCCTGCACTCTGCTGTTTCTCACCGATGTGTATAAGACCATTTAAAAATGTCCCAGCTGTGATAATAACTTTAGGAGCCATATACTTGTTTCCAAGTTGAGTTTCAACCCCTTTGACAACACCATCTTCTATAATGAGTGCTTCTACTATCTCTTGTTTAACCTCTAAGTTTTCTGTGTTTAAAACCACATCTTTCATATAGATACGGTATCTGTCCATATCTAT
>JALUMR010000092.1 GCA_027055805.1 Campylobacteraceae bacterium | reverse complement strand
TAATTATTTTCCATTTCCGTGGAAATTTCTTGCAGATTTAGAAATTTCTGAGTCAAAAGTTATTTGGGAAAGAGATAAAAAAAGTATTCATTGCCTAATCAAAAACAAAGGGCTAAAGGATAGTGAAGCATTTTATATTAGATTTTACACAAAACAAAAAAACAAATCTAAAAGATTTTTAATGCAACGTCATGTTCCTGAACTTAAAATTGGTCAAATATTTGAATTTGACTTTAATATAATGAGGATTGCTCACCATTATGAAAATAACCTAAATGATGTAGAAAAGTTTATAATTAAAGTTGACTACAATAATCAAATTAAAGAGTCTAATGAAAATAATAATGTAGAGACCATTATAGTAAATAGAGAGCATACCCCTACACCAGCTGTTTTAGATATTGATAGATTTTATTTTATTGATGGAAATGAAAGAGATACAGTTATAAACTTTGATTTGAAAAAACTTAAAATCATTAAAGCAAATGAACAAGATGGTTTCTGGTCCAATAATGAAGATGAGCCTTTTTTATGGGTTTATGGAATAAAGATAGATATAGAATCACTATTGACTGATGAATATATCATAAAATCTAAAAGTTATGGACATAGAAATGTTCCTTCTCTTGATGATGGAGAAAGTGCAAACATAGCAAAAAGTGTTGGTCATATCTCATTTGACTTAACATCTATACCTTTTTTTAAATTTGCAATACTTGGTGTTATTACTATTGCCATGGAAGAAGATGGTGGACCAAGTAACAATGCCATAAAGCATGGATATAGAGCTGGTGCAACAAAGCTTAATAATAATATTAAAAAATTAAAATCAATAAAAAAACTTAAAAAAATTATAAAAAGAATTAATATAAATTCAATAGGCATTGAAGAAGTTCTTGAAGATATAATAAAATCAGGAGTAGAAAATTCTATAAAAACATCTATAAGTAGTAATCTTATTAGATGGGATATTGACCATTTTTTTACAGACTTAGGATATACTTTTGGAGCATGGCTAGATGAAGATGACACTATAGGTAAATTTACAAAATTCATTACTCCTTCAGATATGCCAAGTGTAAAAAGAGGCATGAATTTTACTAAAGATGTAAAGGGAGCAGATGCACACTATAGAATAAATGGGTCTATTACTGTGGAGGAACCTAATAACTATTATAAAACCTTTAAACATCAATTACGATATGGAGACATTGTTCTTTTTTCAGGTACAAGTGATGCTAGTAGATTGGTTCAAATCCCTACCAATAGCAAATGGTCTCATGTAGGAATTGTCTATAAAGAAGCGACAGAACATAATGATGTAATGTTACTAGAGTCAACCGTTGAAAAAGGTGTTACCGTAACCATGCTTGGAGATAAAATTGAAAACTACAACGGTGATATCTCCTTTAGACATCTTAATGTAAATAGAACTATATCTATGAGAAGAGCTTTAACAAACATATATAGAGAACTTAGAGGTCGAAAGTATGAATCTCCAGATGCAAAAGGCTTAAAAGAGCTAAGTAATGCAGGTATAGACACTTTAGACAAAAGTATTGGTACTACTTTAAATAAAAAAGATTTATCAAAAATTTTCTGTAGTGAATTGGTAGCAGAAGCTTATCAGCGTATGGGCTTACTATCAAGTACTAATCCTCTCTATCCATCCAATGAATTTACCCCTAAGGATTTTTCAAAAGATGGAAACTTAGACTTGCTTCAAGGAGAGCTATTAAAAGAGCTTATTATAAAAGATTAAGGCTTACCTCCTCATAAATCTATAGTAAAATATAGCACGAACTCAGCCGACAAATACTCGTCGGCTATTCTACTCATGCTAAAAAGCGTTTGTTTTTAAATATTTTTAGATAACATACTTTATGTTACCTAATTACATTAAAATTTTAAAATTATATTGTTTATTGTTAGTTTTTGTACCTTTACAACTTTTGAGTGCTTCAAATACAGACATCTCAAAAGAAGGAAAAATCTCTCTACTAGAACATAGTGAGATTTATATTACTGATAAAGCATTGAATATAGAAGAAGCTAAAGAAAGTAAAAACTTTAAGCCTTATCAGGAGAGTCAACTCAACACTGGGTTATCGAGCAAATCCATTTGGATAAGATTTACTATAGAAAATCACTCTAAACAACCTATAGATAGACTCTTAATTCTGCATTCTGCATTTCTTGAACATGTTGTTCTTTATGATACAACTCATACCAATACCCCTCAATACAAAGGTGTTTCTCACGTCAGTGAAGATGATTATACACTTTTCCCTTTTTATAAAATTTCACTAAAAGCCAATGAGCGTAAAACATATTATTTGGAAACAAAATCTATTTATTCACCTATAGATTTTTCGGTAGAAGTCTCTGATAAAAAAAGTTTTTTTATAGAAGACAAGCAACAACAGTTAATTAAAGTGATGCTTCTTTCAATGATTACGATACTTATGATTTACTCTTTTTTACTCTCAATTTATATGAAAGAAAAAGGCTATTTTTTCTATGGTTTCTATCTTTTAACCCTACTCTATCAACAAGGAAGCTACCAAGGCTTAACTCAAATATATTTTCCTGTAGATTTTGTTACAAGTATTGAAATAAGGTTGGCAGTAACAAAAGTCTTACTCATGATAATATCAGCTTCACTCTTTGGAATTTACTTTCTAAAGACAAAAAGTATACCCATCCTACATCGTATCTATAAGCTCTTTATCGTGGTTGCACTGATTGAACTTGTTATTTTTAATATACCAAAGTTCTATAACTTAGAGATTCCTCTTGCAACAAGCATACTTCTTATTATTTTTAATATGTTGGCTCCTTTTATTTTGTATAGAAGAGGAAACAAAGAGGCAAGACTCTACCTTTTGGGCTTTACCATTGTTTTTATAGCCTATGCTATTATTATTACAAACACCTTAGGTTTCATCTCTATAATGCACCACGTTCCCAATATTTTACTATGGGGAACTACCCTAGAAGCACTCATTCTTTCACTGGCTTTTGCTGACCGTTACATGATTTTACAAGCTCAAAAAGAGGAAGCAGATAGAGACAGAGAAGAGATAATAAAAAATGAAGTCATAGAGAAAACTGCCCTACTCAACCAAGCACTCAAAGCCAAAGAGTTACTTATTCAAGAGGTACATCATCGCATTAAAAACAACTTACAAATTATTCTCTCTATGGTGCGACTACAGAGCGATAAAACAACCGACAGCTATGTGATAGATAAGTTTAAAAAACTCGAAAACAGGATTAATGCCATTGCAAAAACCTATAACTTACTACTGCTCGATGATAATTTAGATGCCATAGATATGGAAGAGTATATAGCGTCATTACTTTTAGATTTAGAAGAGTCCTTGTGTGAAACTAATTGTGACATTAAAGTGAAAACAAATATAGATGCTGTCCTTCCTTTAAGAGAATCGGTCTATATAGGTATAATTATTAATGAATTGGTCACCAATGCTCATAAGTATGCTTTTAACAAGCAAGGAGGTCAAATTTTTATCTCTCTAAAACAAAAAGAGCAATCATTCACATTAATTATTAAAGACAATGGAAAAGGATTTATCTACGATAAACAGCACAAATCATTAGGCTTAAAGCTTATTTATTCACTAGTAACACAACAACTAAGGGGAGAGATAGAGATGTTAACAGAAAATTCAACACAATACACCATAAGGTTCAGTTTATGAGTAAAAATATATTAATCGTTGAAGATGAAAGCATTATAGCCATGGAGATAGAGAGTTATTTAAGCTCATTAGGCTACAACATCGTCGCTATCTGTTCAAGAGCAGATGATGCATATGAGAAAGCAATAAATAATGAAGTAGATTTAATACTCATGGATATCTATCTTATCAAAAGCAATGGTATAGATGCTGCTCTAAAAATTAAAAAAGAGAAAAATATTCCTATTATATTTCTAACAGCACACATGGATGAAGAGAGCATTGAAAAAGCCATTGCTGTTGACCCTGTAGCATATTTGACCAAACCTTTTAACAGACAAGAGCTTTTTGCTGCCATAAAAATTGCTCTAAGCCACTGCTGTCTAACAGAAAACCATTTAGTAGGAGACATCCTTTTAGATCATGAGTTTAGTTTTGATACCAAATCTTCACAACTTATCTGTTGTAACCAAGAGGTTCACCTAAGCAAAAAAGAGAGACAGCTTTTAGAACTATTTTTAGATAATCAAAACAGACTTATATCTTTTATAACCATGGAATACGAACTTTGGGCAGATAAACCAAGTAATGATAGTAGAAGAAGAACCCTTATTAGCCGTCTTAGAGCTAAGTTAAAGCACCGATTTATAAAGACATATGCCTCTGAAGGTTACATATTTAAAATATAAATCATTTGATTTTGTTATAAAACATATTAATTTTTTCGAAAGAGTGTTTCTACACTTCGCAAACTACTATAAAGTAACAATTTCTCAACTTATTGTTTTACTTTTGTTACCAACTCACGATATAATCAATGTAGCTTATTGAAACCTTTGTTCTTAGTCCATGTTTGATTTGGGAATGTATAATATAAATATATATTCCCAAGCTAGAGTTTGAGGGCAAAAGCTATAGGCAATTTTACTCATAAGGATTTATATGGCAAAAGGTAAAAAGGTAACAGTTATTGGAACAGGAAATTTTGGTTCAACCGTAGCATTTATTATGGCAATGAACGGAACGTGTCATCAAGTTGTTTTACGAGGTAGAAACTATGATGTTGCGAAAGGAAAAGCTTTAGATATGTCACAAGCTGCAAATGCAGCACGTCAACATACTATTGTTCGAGCAGCAAGAGGTCCAGAAGATATGGCAAACTCTGATGTTGTTGTTATCACAGCTGGAGCACCAAGAACTCCTGGTATGAGTCGTGATGATTTGTTGACTAAAAATGCAGAAATCGTTAAACTATACTCAAGAGAAATTAAAGAACATGCTCCAGATGCTATCGTAGTTGTTGTCTCTAACCCTCTTGATGTTATGACTTATGTAGCACTAAAAGAGACAGGTTTCCCAAGAGAGAGAGTTCTTGGTATGGCTGGGATACTCGATGCTGCTCGAATGGCTCACTTTATTTTTGAAAAACTAAACTATGGTGCAGGTCAAATTAGAGCAACTGTTATGGGTGGTCATGGTGACACAATGGTTCCTCTTCCTAAATTTACAACGGTTGCTGGTGTACCTATAGATGATTTACTTGACTCTGAAGAGATAGGTGAAATAGTTAAAAAGACTAGAAATGGTGGAGCTCAAATAGTTAATCTATTAGGCGATGGTTCTGCTTATTATGCACCTGCAAAATCTACAACTGTTATGGTTGATGCCATCTTAAAAGACACCAACCAAATCCACTCATGTGCCATTATGCTTCAAAATGACTATGGATATTCTGACATTGTCTCTGGTGTACCTGTTATGATAGGTGCTGGTGGAGCTGAAAAAGTTATTAACATGACACTAAAACCTCTACAAGTAGAACGTTTTAAAAAATCTGTTGCCTCTGTACAAGAGATGATAGACAAACTTTATGAACTAAACTTCTTTAAATAATCAATAGATAAAGTAGGAGTAACTCTTCCCTACTTTATCCAAAACATTTAAATACTCCTCTCTTTTCTAAAAAATTAATTTATTATTATTATAATTTATTAAAAAAATATATTCTCTAATAGTGATTTAGCTATAATCTTGTGCCAATTAACAAAATTGAAATAGAGTTTATATAAGGATAAATATGACAGGTAGAAAAGTAGCCATCGTAGGAGCAGGAGCAGTAGGAGCTAGTGCAGCATATGCCTTAGCATTAAGTGGGTCATGTCATGAGATATTACTTTATGATATCTTCCCTGAAGTAGCCATAGGTAAAGCCATAGACATTGCCCAAGCCACCAGCTATTCTCCACGAGGTACAATTGTTAAAGCAGCAATAAAACCCGAAGATTTAAAAGATTGTGATGTAGTCGTAATAACAGCAGGTGTTCCAAGAAAAGCTGAAATGACCAGAGCAGACTTACTAAATATCAATGCTGGTATTGTTAAAGAGGTAACTCAAAATATTAAAACCTATTCTCCTGATGCTATTATTCTTTGTGTCTCTAACCCTTTAGATGTTATGACTTATGTTGTACATCAGGTAACAGGTTGGGATAGAAGCAGAATCATTGGTATGGGTGGAGCTTTAGACAGTTCAAGAATGGCATATCAAATTCATCAAAAAGCAGGATTTGCTGCTGCACAAACCAAATCTATGGTTATAGGTGACCATGGAGAACATATGATTCCTTATCCAGAAGTAACCAGTGTTGGAGGTATTCCTTTAACTCAAGTTCTATCTAAAGAGGACATTGAAGAGGTTATCCACAAAACTAAAAATGGTGGTGCAGAGATTGTAAAACACCTAAAAACATCTGCATTTTATGCCCCAGGTCGTGCTATCTCTATGATGGTCGAAGCTATTTTAGGTGATGAAAGAAAAGTTATCCCATCTTCTGCCCTACTTGATGGAGAGTATGGTTATAGTGATGTTACAGTAGGTGTTCCATGTGTTATTGGTGCCAATGGTGTCGAGAAAATTATTGAACTTGAATTTGATGATGAGATGAAAGAGAAATTTGCAAAATCTGTTGACTCTATTAAAGAAAATATTACTATTTTGCGTGATGGTGGTTTTTTCAGTAAGTAGTCTTTATCTCTCGTGGGTATAAATGCCCACGCTACAAATTTTCCCATAACCCGTAACCTTCAAAACTCCCCTACTCCATTCATAAACTATTAACAATTCAAATAGTAGAATAACAAAAATTGTAATAATAGGAGCCTTTATGAGAGAAATAGAATTTGACGTTGTTGTCAAAGCCGTTAAAGATATGATTATGCACTGTGGAACTGACTTACCACAAGATACGTATGATGCATTAGAAAAAGCAATGGAAGAGGAAAAATCACCAGTAAGTAAAGAGGTTATTCGTCAACTTCTTGAAAATGCAACCATTGCTAAAAATGAAAAAAGACCACTCTGTCAAGATACAGGTTTGGCTGTTTTCTTTGTAAATGTAGGAGAGGAAGTACGAATTAATGGGGGTCTACTTAGAGATGCTATTAACAAAGGTACAGAGCAAGGTTATACAGAGGGCTTCTTAAGAGCCTCTACCTGTGAACCTTTTTCTCGTTTGAACTTAAAAGACTCTGTAGGGTACAATCTACCTGCAATCATTCACTTTGACATTGTTAAAGGTGACAAAATAGACATTGAGTACGCTGCAAAAGGTGGTGGTTCTGAAAATGTTTCTCGTGCTAGAGTTTTCCCACCAGCTGCTGGTAAAGATGGAATTGTTGCTTATGTTAAAGAGGTTATCTCTGATGCAGGGGGAAACCCTTGTCCTCCTATAACCGTGGGTGTAGGAATTGGTGGAACATTTGAAAAAGCTGTAATTAGTTCAAAACACGCTCTGTTTAGAGACCTAGAGACTGAAAATGCAGACCCTGAAATGGCAGAACTAGAGGCTAGAATGTTAACTGAAATCAACAACCTTGGAATTGGTGCTATGGGTATGGGTGGAACCAAAACTGCATTGGCTGTTCACATTGAAGCTAACCCTTGTCACATTGCTTCTCTTCCTGTTTCTGTAAACGTTCAGTGTCACAGTTCAAGACATACACACATTACTATATAAGGAAAAGAGATGGCAACTTATTCATTAACCACACCACTAACTTCTGAAGATACAAAACAACTTAAAGCTGGAGACACTGTTCTTTTAAACGGAACCATTTTTACTGCACGTGATGCTGCACATAGCAGACTTGTTGCACTTATTGAAGAGGGTAAAGAGTTACCTTTCGATTTAGAGGGTTCTGTTATCTATTTTGTTGGACCTACTCCTCCAAAACCAGGTGACCCAATCGGAAGTGCTGGACCTACAACCTCATACAGAATGGATTCATTCTCTCCAACCATGCTTAAAAATGGTTCAAAAGGTATGATAGGAAAAGGGGGTAGAAGCCAAGAGGTAAAAGAGGCATGTGTAGCGTACGATGGTATCTACTTTGGTGCTACAGGTGGAGCTGGTGCATTACTTGGTAAACAGATTAAATCTGCAGAAGTTATCGCTTACCCTGAGTTAGGGCCAGAAGCTGTTCGTAAAATCACCGTTGAAGACTTTCCTGTAACCGTTGTCAATGACACACAAGGAAATGACCTTTACCAAATGGGTCGCGAACAGTACGAAGTCAAGAACTAAAGTTCAGTACACGTGAGGCACTAAATGCCGAATCGTGCAAGAACTAAAGTCCAGTGTAGTACTTAACCATTTATAAAACCTTAACTTTATATCATGGTTTTATTCATTGGACTTCTTTCCTATATAAAAAACAAATCTGGGCATCCTTCATAAATAGTTTACACTTTTACATATTGAGTATTTTAGGGACATGGACTTTAGTCCATGAAATAGACAACAGCGACTAAAGTCACTGACCCTAAAGTGTCAACTGCTTTTAGATAATCATGAAGGATGCCCAAATCCGATAATTTTACTCTGAAATAAAACATTTTTAAGTAATATCTAATTTTTTATCATGTATAAATTTAATTCATCTCTCGGGGTGCTGATGCCAATTGGGGCAAGAGCTGAGAATAACCCGTGGAACTTGAACTGGATAACCCCAGCGTAAGGAAGAGAAGTGTAAATAACTATGATTTAATCTTTTATTTATCTACCCTTCTCCTCCTAAATTATAAAATTTTAGGATTTACCAATGACAAAAAATTATAAAGACACACTAACCACTTCAAATGAGCTTTTAACACGTGAGCCATTTCCTGCATCGACTAAGGTTTACTTAGAAGGTGAGATTCATAAAGATATTAGAGTCCCTGTAAGAGAAATTTTACTTGGTGATGAAAGTAAATTAAGAGTTTATGATACATCAGGTCCATACACAGACCCAACGGTTGAGATTGACGTAGGAGAAGGAATTCCTGCTATTCGTAAAGAGTGGATTTCTGGACGTGGTGACGTCGAAGAGTACCAAGGACGAATTATGGAACCTGAAGACAATGGGTACTCTACTGATGAACAACTTGACTACGTAACTGCTGGTGCAAAAGGACTTGTTAGAACGCCTTTACGTGCAAAAAAAGGTCAAAATGTTTCTCAAATGTGGTACGCACGTCAAGGAATTATTACTCCTGAAATGGAATTTATTGCTATTCGTGAAAACCAAGACGCTGCAATGAATGAGCGTTACCTTCAAGATGAAGAGAGAGAAAGTAGACTTAAAGGTGAAAACTTTGGAGCAAACTTACCTGACCAAATCACAGCTGAGTTTGTACGTAAAGAGGTAGCCGAAGGTCGTGCTGTTATCCCTTGTAACATTAACCACCCTGAGGTTGAGCCTATGATTATTGGTCGTAACTTTTTGGTTAAAGTTAATGCCAACATTGGTAACTCAGCTACTACTTCAAGTATTGCTGAAGAGGTTGAAAAAATGGTATGGTCTACACGTTGGGGTGGCGATACCGTTATGGATTTGAGTACAGGTAAAAACATTCACACCACACGTGACTGGATTTTACGTAACTCTCCAGTACCAATTGGAACTGTGCCAATCTACCAAGCTCTTGAAAAAGTAAATGGTGTGGCAGAAGA
>JALUMR010000091.1 GCA_027055805.1 Campylobacteraceae bacterium | reverse complement strand
TATTCTAATATCCAATCAAAAGGTATGCAATATAAATTTTTGAACTACTTAAAGCTATTAGATGAAGATATAGAATGGATAGAACCTCAACTCTTAGACGATGAGATGCTATTACGAATAAACCTTAAAAATCCTGAACGCTCTTTAATCTCTTCTGAATTAGGAGAAGGTACAAATAGATATATTGAAATACTATGTGCATTATTATCAAATACCAAAGGTACGGTTTTTATAGATGAAATAGAAAATGGAATTCACTATACAAAACTTTATAATATTTGGAAAGCCATTATAGAGGTGGTTAAAGAAGAGGAGATTCAACTATTTGTAACTACTCATGATAGAGAATCCATAGAAGCACTAGCAGAGGCAAGTAGAGATATGAATTATAATCAAATCTCATCTGTAAAATTAGAAAAAGATGAAAACAATGTTATTTTCCCAATCATTTTAAATCATGACTCTTTTTTAGCAACAGTTGATTCTGGTATGGATATTCGATAATGAAAATCATATTGGTAGAGGGCATTACTGATGCCAATTTAGTAAGATACATCTATAGTAAAATGAGTGATAAGTATCATTTTGATGACTTTGTCGCACCTAGAGGTAGAACAAAATCAAAGGTTGTGACATTTGAAAATAGGAAGCATTCTAAACTCCAAATTATTAATCTAAAAGGTCAAGACAATTTAGAATATGCACTAAAGACAATTTTAAAACCTCGTGAGGCTGTTATTAGTAAAATTGGGATTATTACCGATGCTGACCAAAACTTTCAACAATCAGAAGATGAGGTAAAAGAGGCTATATCTATTTCTGATATTGATATGAAAAAAATAAGTTGTTTTTTAACCCCTAACAATAAAGATTTAGGCAACTTAGAGACACTGCTTCTCTCTTCTCTTGATAAAACAGATATTCCTCAACTTCAATGTTTTAAAGCATACAAAAAATGTTTAACCGAGTCCATAGCTGATATTGAAAAAAGAGCCATAGATAAACATGAGGTGGAAGCCTACATCAAATTTTCTCAAAAACCTAGAAATCGAAATCAAGCTCAATTCTCTTTTTTTGATAACATGGGAGATACAGGTTTATGGGATTTATCAACAAAAGAGTTTCAGCCACTTATTGGGTTTGTTGAGTCTATTTTTAAATAGCCTAATCTAATGGTGCAATAACTCTACCCTACAACAAAAACCCCTCAACCCTCTCAAAATACCTCTCTATCCCCTCAAAAGGATGTGTTCCACCCTCTTCTAAAACAACCTCGGCATTAGGAATCTTTTCAACTGCCTCTCTGTAGTCCAACACATCATCACCCTTTTGAAGCAGTAGCAAGTAGGTATCAGACTCAACATGCTCTACACTGTAAGCTTTTAACATCTCTAAGTGATTTTCATTCCACTCAAAACTGCTACCATCATAATAGTTAGGTGCATTTCCTTGTAAGTTTACGGCTCTTTTCAATGTCTTAGACGACTGAACAGCAGGATTAATCAGTACTGCTTTTAGCCCGTATTTTTCAGCCAAATAGATAGCATAGTACCCACCCAAAGAAGAGCCTATCAACTGTACCTCATCGTAAGAGTTTATTAGCTCTTCAAGTGTGCTTATGGCGAGTTCAGGCACATAAGAGAGTGATGGAGCTATGAAAGGTTGCCCCTTACTTTTAAAGTACTCACGAAACAGATTCGCCTTGCCACCATGACCTGCACTTCCAAAACCATGTATGTAGATTATCATTTTATATTTCCTTTAAAATAGATACTTTCCAACGCTTCAAAAAATCTTCACGCTCATAAATCTTAGCACCCAGTGCCAACTTATAATCCATGTATGGATGCCCAAAATTCCAGAAGTCAAAGCCGTTCTTTTCAAGATACTTTGCCAAAAGCACTAACTGAACTGTGCCATAATTTCTGTAACATTTTTCTCTATTTGAAAAACCACTTAGACTTGTATAGGTTTTGCTTATTATGTAACCTATCTCACCTGCTACCAATTTACCATCTTCTCTTAGCTCAATCGACTGCACTTTAAAACTGCTCTCTAGTTCTTGTGTCTCTTTTAGCATATTTAGATATTTAGGAGTTAACCAAGAGCTTTTATGCAAAGCATTTATCGCTTCAAAAACCTCATCTAACTCACTACTAAATTCTAAAGTAAAAGTTTTTTGATTGAGTAGTTTTTGCACTTTTTTACTTATATGCAAATTTTCAAAATCTAAAAGGGCATACTTATACTGTATCTCTGGAATCAAGAACTCTTGACCGTTATACTCTTCGGTCACAGAGATAAATCCAGCCTTTGCCAATGCCACATAATTCTCAGCCGAAAAGTCATCAGACCAGTAGTAATTTTTATACATATTGGGGTAGACAACGGTTTCTAAGGTAGTGTTAGAAGTCACATCTTCATAGGAGATATAGTCAATACTAGGTTGAGTTACTTGCATGGGTTATATTTTATCTAAAAATTTCTCATAATCTTCAATTTTCCCTCTAAGCCGTTCAGCCATTGGCTCATTTGCACGACCTAAATAGTCCAAAATAATACGAGCCTCATCTTGATAACTTTTCACTTTCTCAAATGTCCAATAGTGAGGTGGCTCACCTAAGTTAGCCGTTCTATCTGCCACTTTAACAAGCCAAACCTCTTTTGGTTGCTTGATAATTCTCTCCAAAGAGTCTAACATCTGTTCTCTTTTGGTTTCCAAAGTTTCATTTTTAGTCAGAGCCATTACACCATCAGCTACAGCTTTTCCAAACTCTTTTTTAATATCTGCATAAGTTGTAGGCGTATCTTCAATGGTATCATGTAAAATAGCACAAATAATAGCAAGTTCAGGGTTTTCAAGCTCTGAACTTACAGCCATAACCTCCATCATTACATTCCCTATATGGGTTATGTAGGGAAGCTTCTCCCCAGGGTAAAACTGCTCTTTATGTACACGTGAAGCAAAGAACCATGCTTTTGTTATGTTGTCTTGATTTATACTCATATATTGTCTCCTTTCAGTATCAAATTTAATCTCAAACTCTTCTCTCAAAAACCCATAAAGGTTTGCATCTAGCATCTTGCCATTAATAAGAATGTCATCTCTTATATGCCCTTCAAGTGTAAAACCTAACATTTGAGCAACATTACAACTTCTATTATTCTCTACGGCACAACGAAGTCTTATTTTATCTAAGTCATAATAGTTAAAGCCTATCTCTATCATTTTTTTGGCACATCTGTGCATAATCCCTTTTCCATGGTAGTCACCATCTAGCCAATAACCTAACTCTCCTTGTCTTGTACCATTATGCTTTCTGCCCATTCCAAGCAGAGCAATATCTCCTACCACACACCCCTCATAGACAATCACACAATTAACCTCTTGATGCTTGGCATATTTGTTCATAGCACTCTGTATAAAAGTTCGTGTATCATCCACCGTTTTTGTAGACTCAACCCAAACTAGCCAATGAGAAAATAGCTCACTATTTTTCTTTACTAGCTCAAAGAGTCTATCTGCATGGTGCATGGCTGTTAGTTCTAAGTGGAGTTTTTCGTCTATTTTTAGTTTGAACATTATGCTTCTCCAACAATATAAGGCATCAAACACCCCATATTACGAGCATCATCAATCCCTCGATGATGCGTACCCACCAACTCCAACCCTACATGAGCCAAAGCCACATCTAACCCACAAGGTTTAATGCCCTGCACTTTGGCAAACTCTTTTTTAATGTTTAAATGTTCACTAGAAAAAGGGTATGAGACGCTATGCAGTTTACAATCTTGCTCAAACTGACTCTTATCATAGTCACCCCATGAACAAAAGAGAAAATCATCATATTTACTATACCACTTTTTAAAGTCTACCAACGCTTCTTTATACCCCATAGCACCATCAACATCTTCTTGTGTTATGGTTGTAAGTGTTTTACAAAAATCTGTAAGTTTTGGGTTCAGTATGGGCTTAATAAATTGTTCATACTCATCAACTATTTTTAGAGTCACAGCATCAACCATAACAGCCCCTATCTCTATGATTTCCATTTTATCACGTGTTATGGTTCGCTCTTTGCAACAGGTTGCTTCTAGATCTATTATTAGGTATTGTTTCATTTATTTTCCTTTTTTAACTCTATCTTCCTACCATCTGGGTCTATCACAACAACAATACATTCATTATCAAATTCATACTCTGAAACTATTTCAATAGAAACTTTATTTAAATAACTATAAATATCTTCTACCTCTAAAGTAAACCCTAAACGACTGTTTTCTATATTATATCCATCTTTTAAAGGGTAAAGTTCCATAACCATTTGACCTACATAAGTAGAGTAATGAACAACACCTTTTCCATGCTGTTCTTGTATAAATTTTAAGCCCAATTTTTCATAGAAGTTTTTACTAATTTCTATATTTTTACATCTTAGGACTAATAGGTTTAGTTGCATTAACTTGCAAACCCACTACTAAACTTGCTCTCTTTACTTACAACAATAGCTTTTTGTTTTTCTTTACGTTTTGTATCTTTCTCAACAAAAATCTTTTTTCGAGTTTTTGGATCCATCTCAGTATAGTACATCACAGCCGAGTAAGTACTAGGCGTAGGCGTAAAAACTTGGGCTTGTTCTGGATTCATTTGTAGTTCATTTGTGGTGAAGTCTTTGAGTGAATGCATGTCTTTTTCTGTACATCCAGGGTGGGCTGCTATAAGGTAATAGGTAAGAAATTGTTTTTTACCCATCTCTTTGTTCAGTTTGTCATAGAGTTTTTTAAAGTTCACAAGGGTTTGCTTACCTGGTTTTCCCATAAGCTCTAAGACATGTTGTTCAGTATGTTCAGGTGCTACTTTCATCTGCCCAGATATATGGTGGTGTACCATTTCTCGTAGGTATGAGTAGCCATGTTTTTTGTCTTCTGTTATAAGGTCATAACGTACCCCAGAAGCCACAAACGCTTTACGTACACCCTCTACTTTTCGTACTTGACGAAGAAGGTTAATGTTACGACTGTGGTCAGGTTTCATTACGCTACAAAGATGTGAGGCATCAACACAACGCTGGTGGTCACAGGTACCAAGTTTTAGTTTTTTATTGCACTCATAACCATACATGTTTGCAGTAGGTCCACCTACATCAGATATAATTCCTTTATAGTCTTTATACTGGTTAAAATCTTTGGCTTCAGCTAAAATGTTTTTCTCAGAACGTGTTCGTATGGTACGTCCTTGGTGTACACCAATAGCACAAAAATTACACTCTCCCCAACACCCATGATGCGTCATAATGGAAAACTTAATCGTCTCTAAACACTTTACTTTTCCATCTTTTGCATAGTAAGGGTGTAACTCACGAGTAAATGGTAAGTTAGAGTTTGCATCCATTTCATCTTCATTTAAATAGTCACAAGGTGGGTTTTGTATCAGAAAACGTGTATCAACGGGCTGACATAGTCCACGTGCAGAGATAGGGTCATTATGGTCATAAAAGTCATCAAAAAGGTCTATGTACTTCTCTTTATTTTCTAAGCAGTCGGCATGAGAAGGAAGTTGTATGTATTCATGGTTTGGCTCTTTAGAGATGTAACACACTCCTCGTATGTCACGGTAGTCTCTCCCCTCAGCTATGGCACGGGTTAATTCTTCTATGGCTATCTCACCCATACCATAAATGAGTATATCAGCTTTAGAGTCAAAGAGTATGGGTTTTTTAAGTTTGTTTGACCAGTAATCATAATGGCTCACACGACGTAAAGATGCCTCTATACCCCCAAGTACTAAAGGTACAGTATTTTTAAAATGTTGGCGTATAAGGTTACAGTAAACGCTTAATGCACGGTCAGGACGCTTGTTATTTTTTCCACCAGGAGTATAATCATCAGAGTTTCTAAACTTCTTTGTGGCTGTGTAGTTTGAAACCATGGAGTCTACAGAACCACCACTCACACCCCAGTAAAGTTTTGGCTCACCCAAACGTTTAATGTCTTTATCAGACTTTATATCTGGTTGTCCAATCATCCCTACTTTATAACCCAAACGTTCAAGCATACGTCCTACCATAGCAACACCTATAAAAGGAGAATCTATATAAGCATCACCACTCACAAGTATAACATCACATTGTTTCCATCCAAGGGCATCCATCTCTGCTCTGGTTGTGGGAAGAAAAGCTGACTCAGGGAAATTTACATGTGGATTAGCGTGTTTTTTCTTTCTCATTTTATTCCTTAAAATAAAGACTCTATTGTCTTAGTTTACTTTTATGCAAGAAGTCTTTGTCAAAAGGCATGTTATATATAGTTAAAACTAGAGTTTTAATGGTATTTTACCCTAAATCTTTCCAATACTCCCACAAACTCCTCAGATAAATACCCATTTATCTTCTCTTCTATCTCTTTAGGAACTCCATAATAAGCCTCTGCAATCCCACCTGCTATTGCTCCCATAGTGTCAGCATCACCACCCAAAGAGATACAATTACGAATACAATCTTCAAAAGAGTCCGAATCTAAAAAGCAGATAATTGACTCAGGCACAGACTTTTGACACGACACCTCAAACTTATAATCAGGTCGTATCTCATCAACCGTTCTACTTAAGTCATACTCAAAATCTTTTGAGATACGCTCTCGTATCTCTTCTTTACTAGCACCCTTTCGAGCCATAGAAATAGCCAATGCCGTAGCTTCAGCCCCTTTTATTCCCTCTGGGTGGTTATGGGTAATTTCAGCAGATTTTCTAGCTTCTTCTAATACTTTCTCTTCACTCTCATATGCAAAAGCGATGGGTGAAACCCTCATCGCTGAACCATTACCCCATGAGTTATAAGGTAGATGTTCATCTCCTTTGAGCCATTTTTTAAATGACCCACCATAACCCACTTCAAAATAACGTAGACCAAAATCTATGATATTATCAAGATAAGGTTCATCATCCAAAATAGATTTGGCTATCGCCATGCTTAGTGTTGTATCGTCTGTAAATTTACTCTTGGGATGAAACAGGTCAAACTCTTTTGTTTTTATCTTGTGAAACTCATAGTACGAACCTATGATTTCACCTGCTATTGCTCCTAGCATTTTTTACTCCTTTAATTTATAATATCTGCAGACTCCGTCTACACCGTCAAAACCAAACTCATTTTTATAAGTACTTCAAATGTTATTATCACGGTGTAGTCGGGGACTACACCCTACATATCTACCAACCTCGAAACCTCATCCGAAACCACCCCATAATTAACAATCTTCACATCCAACTCATACTCTGCATACTTCAAAACAGCCCTCTCTATCGCCGAACATATCCACTCCAAATCATTACCAAAAACACCACCACCTACTAAGGTTAAGTAGACTCTATTATCTCCATTTAAAATCCCTGCACAAATGGTTGCTTCATAAGAGGCTTCTAAAATCAAAGAGGCAAAAGGTTTCCACAGTTCAGAAGGAAACCCCACATACGAGATAGGTAAAGCTGAACAATAAGCTTGTGAAACACAATATTGACACTCATCAAATGTCACTTGTGTGTCCCACATTAGCCCTATGCGTAATTTTTCTCGAAGTTTGTCAACCTCATCTTCACTCATCCCATTTAGCTTACGATTAATAGCATAAATCCCATCCTCTTTTAGCAGAGCATATCCATTTCGCATCTCCCAAAGTGTATTGTTCTCATTGCCTAATGCGTCACCCATGTCTGCCAAACAATCTATCTGTTTTGTTTCACTCTGCCCTATTTGAGTATTGAGCTTTACAAAATAGTTACGGTAAATCGTCCCTGCCCCTGCACAAATGGCACAGATTGGACCTTGTGTATGGTCATCTTCATAACATTCTATTCCCATATCAGGTGTTACATTTGCTCCGACCATCTCCAAGAGGTTGAACTGAGAGGCTACTTGAAAAAGAGCGTTTGCATTCTCTTCATTTAGGTGTAAGTTTTTTACATCTGCTGAAATCGCTTGAAGTTTTAGCTTTCCTTTTTTGGCATTAGCATTTTTGACCCTAATTCTAAGCTCTTTTAGTGATGGAATTTCTAGTGTTCCGTAGTGGTACTCTTTACCGTTTACTAATGATTTAAGTTTGCCATCGTTTAGGGTTATGTTTTTTTGTATGGCTTCTTTTGATTCTTCAAAGCCCAACAGTTTTTCTAACCACATTAAAGCTTCTCACTCAAAAACTCAACACCCACACTATCGGTCAACCAAACCCCATTTTCAGACAAATAAAACTCATGCCCCTCTTCAAACATTTTCTTAGCATCTACTTTTAAAATAACCACTTTACCATGACGCTTTCCAACCATGGTTGCTGTCTCTATATCTTTAGACAAATGAACATGCTGACGGCTCTGTTTGGTTAGCCCCTCTTTCATAATCGACTCTAAAAACCGTGTTGCTGTTCCATGATACAAAATATCGGGTGGTTCTACAGCTTCTAATGCCAAATCAATATTAATAGAGTGTCCTTGATTGGCTCTTATTTTATCATCATTTATGATAAACCTCTGTTTATTGTCTTTTGCGACAACCTCAACTATCAGCTCTTTTGTGAGCTTTACTTTTTTACTCTTTTCTATAAGTTCATTAATATCTGCCCAACCGTTAGTGTCTAGTTCTAAACCGATTTTTTCGGGTTGGTGTCTCAGTATCAAGCTTAAAAATTTGCTTGTTGTTTTTAATTTGTTATTCATTTTTTCTTCTTTCTATATTATTATCTTTAATAACCGTAGGGTGTAGACCCTGTCTACACCGTCAAAACCAAATTTATTTTTATAAACACTTCAACTGTTATTATCACGGTGTAGTCGGGGACTACACCCTACGATAATTCATCCCTAACCACCATCAAAGCAAAGCCCAATTTATTTAAGCCTCTCCACTTTAAAGGCTGGGTTGCTTTTTCATCGTCGGCTAACATTCCAATGCCCCATACTTTGTCGTAGGGACTCGCTTCAACAATGACGCTGTTTGAGGTAGAGAGTAAAAATGCTTTTAGTGCTTCGTTTTGTGAAAACTTAGCCATGTTTCCTTTGACAACAACATCAAATGAGGCTTCATTCCATACTTGGTCATCAAAGTTTTTGACCTCTCGCCCTAAAGCTTTAACCTCTTTAGTCGATTTGGCATTTAAAATCTGTTCTACCATTGAGGCATCGAAAAGTCTGGCTTTCTCTACCATCATATAGTGTTCAGCTGTCGCATAATAGACCTCATCTAAAGTAAAGCCTTTAGGAAACCATTGAGAGAAGCAACTTTTGTCTACTGTTTGTTCTGATTTTTGTCTATGACCCCAAAAAAAAAGGTATTTGAACTTCTTTCCTTTTTCTATTTGTTGTTTTAATTCGTTTATGTTTTTCATGGTTTACTCTTTCTATTTTCATTCTCTATTTATTAATGGTGCGTTAAAAACACCCTCTACAAAGGTAAATCTCTTTCAACCCTCTTCTCACAAGTAGCCCTATAGAGTTTAAAGGCATCTATCACTTGTCTTATGCTTTCTGTCTCTTTTATCTCATTTCCAAATTTAATGCGTGACGCAACTGCATCTAAATCAAAGAACCAATACAACCCCATAAAAGGGTTTATAAACTGCTCACTACCTTTGGTTTTTGGTGTGGGGTGGTAGTCTCCAAACTCGCCTTGTATGGCACTCGATATGGAGTTTGCAACAATACTCATAGAGT
>JALUMR010000090.1 GCA_027055805.1 Campylobacteraceae bacterium | reverse complement strand
AAAGTAGTGGTTGAGAAGAATATCCCCTCAGGTGCAGGTCTTGGAGGAGGTAGCTCTGATGCTGCTGCTTTTATGCGTCTTTTTAATCATGTATGCCAACTCAACATTTCTACCCCTACCCTAGCCCAAATGGGTTCGACTGTTGGTGCAGACATTCCTTTTTTTGTCTATGACTATGATGCTGCAAATGTTTCAGGCTTTGGTGAAGTAGTAGAAGAGTTCAAAGGGGAAGAGAAATTTCAAATAGAACTTTACACCCCAAATATTCATTGTGATACCCCTTTGGTCTACAAGACCTTTAAACAAAATCTGTTTGATGACATCGACCCTAAAAGTTTTAAAGATTGGGAAAAGCTCTCTTCAAAAGAGGTTTTAGCAAAGGTCGATGCTATTGAAGCAAATGATTTATATAAAGCTTCACTTATAGCCTATCCAGAGTTAAAAGATGTTGCCCCAAAAGATTGGTACTTCTCGGGAAGTGGAAGTACCTTTTTTAAGATTAGTTAATTGCCAACATTCTCTCTAATGCTAAGTTAGCATACTTTACCGTATGCTCATCAACCACTATTTCATTAATAGGTTTTTCATCTTCTATAGACTTCAATGTCAAATACAAATCTTCTAAAGTAGTCTCATTCATGGTTGGACACTCAGGCTTGCTCGATGAAAGTACATAGGTATTTCCTTGACGCATTCTGTTGACCAAGTTGTACTCTGTACCTACAGCTACTTTCTCTTCAGGTTCTAAATCATTTACATATTTAATCAGCTGAGAGGTAGAACCAGCAAAATCTGCAGCTTCTACTATTTTAGGGTCACACTCTGGGTGAACAGCTATTTTAATGTCAGGGTATTTCTCTCTATAGAACGCTATGTCATCAAGGGTAAAGAGTTGGTGAACCGAACAGAAACCATTAAAACAGATAACATCTGCCTCTTTTGGGTCACACTCCCCCTCACCTATAACACAAGACTTAAGCCCCATAGAGTTGGCAAAGTTCTGCCCCAAACATCGGTCTGGCACAAAAAGAATCTTTTTCCCTGACTCTAAACCTTTTTCTATGATTTTATAAGCATTGGAAGAGGTACAAACCATACCCCCCATCTCCCCTACTTTTGCTTTTACCGTTGCATCGGAGTTGATGTAGGTAATAGGTAATATATTCTCTTTAGGAATACCTCTTTCAACCATATAGTTTACAGAGTCGTCAAAGTACGAACCATCAATCATACGTGCCATAGCACAACAAGCGATTTTAGGCATAAGTACACGTTTTTCAGGAGCAATAACTTTTACACTTTGTCCCATAAAGCCTACTCCACAAAAAACAACCCATGGATTGTTATCGGCTTTACACTTTCTTGCAAGTTCCAAACTATCTCCAGTAATATCTGCCATCTCAAACACTTCATCACGTTGATAATAGTGTCCCACAACAGTAACAGGAAGTTTTTCTTTCAATCTCTTTATCTCTGCTCTATAATCTATACTCATATTTTATGCCCTGCTTATTAATAATTTAGGAAAAAATACCATACTTTTAGTTAAAATTGCGACAATCATTAAGATATTATGGAGATTTTATGGATTTTTTATTCAATCAAAACGTTTTACTTTACTTGGCTGCTTATTTGTTGTCGGCTATTCCTTTTGGATTTATCTTAGCAAAAGTTTTTGCAGGAGTAGATGTTCGTAAAGAAGGTAGTGGAAATATTGGGGCAACCAATGTACTTAGAGTACTAAAGGAAAAAGCTCCAGAGTTAGCTAAAAAGCTCACCATTGCAACATTTGTACTCGATGCAACTAAAGGTGCAATTGTTCTTCTTATTGCCATGGCATTAGGTGCAGAGCCTTCAGTTTTATGGACCATTGCTGTCTTAAGTGTTTTGGGTCATTGCTATAGTATTTTTCTAGGTTTTGAAGGGGGAAAAGGTGTAGCCACTGGTTTTGGCGTACTTTTAGTATTAGTTCCGATTCCTTCTATTATTGCTATTGTTGCATGGTTTGTAGCAGGAAAAGTACTTAAAATCTCTTCACTCTCTTCACTTGTTGGACTTATTATTCTCTTAATTGCTTCTCATCTCTTGTACCCTGATATGGCAGGTATTCATACTCATACTCCTATTTGGATTATTGCTTTTGTAATTTTTTATAAACATATCCCTAACATAGTAAGAATTTTCAAGAAAGAAGAGAGACAAATTGTCTAATGACTGTTCAAATAGTAGCATCTATATGACCATACATATAAGTGAGTTAAAACTTTCTACTATTATTGGTATTTTAGATTTTGAGCGTATTACGCCTCAAGATATTATTGTAGATGCAACTATAGACTATTACTACAAAGATAGTGATTTTATTAATTATGCTGAAGTAATTAATTTGATAGAGAAGCAACTCATTCAAAATAAATATCAACTATTAGAAGATGCGCTTAAGCATATAACGAGCAAACTCCTCAAAACATATACTCAAATTAAAAAAATAAACCTTAAAATCACCAAACCCAATATCATTTCTAATGCACAAGTATCCCTTTCTTTAGAAAAAAACATATAAAAAGGTTAATAAATGATTCAAAACATATGAAAATAATAAAAAACAGTGAATATTTTTATAAATTATCAATAATTGTTTAAAAAAACTTTAAAGTATGAGTTTTTTGTGTTATAATATTGAAAAAAAATACAACTAAGAAGGAACTTCCAATATTATGAGAATTTTAATTATAGAAGATGAAGTAACATTAAGCAAAACACTGTCTGATGGTCTTAAAGAGTTTGGCTATCAAAATGATGTAGCAGGGAACATTAAAGATGGTGAGTACTATTTAGGTATTAGAAATTATGATTTAGTATTACTTGACTGGATGCTACCAGATGGTAATGGAATAGACATGATTACGAAACTTAAAGCAAAAGCACCTAAAACTGCTGTTATTATTCTCTCTGCAAGAGACGATAGAGAGAGTGAAATCGAAGCACTTAAAGCTGGAGCAGATGATTACATTAGAAAACCTTTTGACTTTGAGATTCTAACAACACGTATTGAAGCTAAATTACGTTTTGGTGGGTCAAATATTATTGAAGTTGATGATCTTATTATTAATCCAGAAGAGGAAAAAATTATCTATGAAGGTGCTGAAATTGAACTAAAAGGTAAACCTTTTGAAGTGCTTACACACTTAGCTATGCATAAAGATCAGATTGTCTCAAAAGAGCAGTTACTTGATGCTATTTGGGAAGAGCCAGAGTTGGTAACACCAAACGTTATTGAAGTTGCGATTAACCAAATTAGACAAAAAATGGATAAACCATTAAACATTACAACTATTGAAACTGTTAGAAGAAGAGGTTACAGATTTTGCTTTCCAAAAGGAGCTTAAAAGATCGCTTCATCTTTGAGCTTGCTGTCTCTATGACAGTACTGCTCATAGTACCCATAGTTGTAATTACCATCTACTTTTCACACACACTCAAAGAAAATATCAAAAATGAGATGAAAACTCATGCAAACTACATAATACATACCTATACATCTCAACAAGATTATGATGAAAAATTTAATTTCACCTCTTTAGAAAATGTATCTGAATATAAAATTCATATGTTTACAGATTATGCTCTCAATAAACAAGACGATACAATAGATGCTTATAAAGAAGATGGTAAAGAGTTTTTCGAGCTTATCTTACCCTATAGTAAACATGGTCACACTTATTTAAGTGTTAAACGAAATATTGAACATGAGACATATTTAATTAATAACATGTACTACATGATATCTATTTTATTCTTAATTGGCTTCTTTTTAGTATTGTACTACTCTACTATTTTATCAGATAGATTTATGAAACCCCTACGTCTATTAAGTAATAAGTTTTCAGATATGAATGAGAGTATGCTAAAGCCTATTAAAATTCATGAACTACCTGAAGAGTTTGAAAATTTTGCTACCTCTTTTAACCGTTTGCTTACTAAGATACAAACCTTTATTAACTACAGAAAAGAGCTATATGTAGGAACAGCACATGAACTAAAAACCCCTTTAGCAGTGATGCGTCTTAAAAATCAAATTACGCTCATGAAATATAAAAAACAAGATAAAATTAGAGAGACCCTACAACAAAACATAGACTCTATTGATACTTTAAATGCTATGATTCATAATATCTTAGAGTATGGTCGTGCAGAAGGTGCTCAATTTGAGAAACCAAAACGAATGAACCTCATACAACTTATGGCAACAAAATGTGAAGAGTATGAACTATTGGCTCAATCTCAAAATAGAAACTTTATTTATAATTTCTCAATTCCTCATTTTATAATAAATCTACAAGAACTACTCTTTATGCAGATTTTTAGAAATTTCATTCAAAATGCCCTTCGCTTTACACCTGAACAAGGACTTGTTTCACTACAAACAAGAACAGATAAAGATTACTTTATTATTGAAATCATTGATGAAGGACCAGGAATAGATACAGACAAGGACTTCTTTGCCCCGTTTAAACGCTCTTTAGATTCAACTGGTGCAGGACTAGGACTCTTTCTTGCCAAAAATGCAGCCCAATCAATGGGTGTAGATATTGACTTAAAAAATAGAGAAGATGCTTCTGGAGCAATTGCAAGTATACGTTTTCCTCTGAACAGATTTTTACTAAAGGAATAATTTTTTATCATATTACATATTAATCTACTTTTTAAATATATTATAAGCTTGGATAAGATATAAAACTGAATAAATAATAAATTATAAAGAGAGTAATTAAATGGCATTAATAATAGCAAACGAATGTATAGCTTGTGACGCATGTAGAGAAGAGTGTCCTAACGAAGCAATTGAGGAGAATGATCCTATATATCTTATAGATTCTGACAGATGTACCGAGTGTGTAGGACATTATGATGAGCCTCAATGTATAGCAGTTTGTCCTGTAGACTGTATAGCTTCTGACCCAGATAACGTTGAAACGGTAGAGGAATTAAAATTTAAATTCTCTCAACTTGAATTAGAAGTTTAATTTTATAGCTATGCACAATTGCACTGCAGTTATTGATATTGGTTCAAATTCTGCTAGACTTGTTATCTATCAAGAGAGTAGCAAATATGGCTTTCACTTAGTCTGTGAAAGAAAATCTAAAGTTAGAATTGGTGAAGGAGCTTACGAATCAGGAGGCTATCTTCAACCAGTAGGCATACACCGTGCCTACCTAGCACTTAAAGAGTTTATTACCACAACTCAACACTACCCCGTTTCTAAAATCTTATGTGTTGCCACTTCTGCCTTGCGTGATGCACCCAACGGCGTAGCATTTACAGCGTGGATTAAACAAGAGCTTAACTTAGACATTGAGATTATTGATGGTCAAAAAGAGGCTCTGTTTGGTGCCATAGCAGCACAAAATCTTTTACCCATAAAAGATGGTATTACCATCGACATAGGTGGAGGTTCCTCTGATTTGGCACTCATCAAAAACTCTAAGATAATATCAACCTACTCACTAAACCTTGGTACCGTCAGATTAAAAGAGCTCTTTTTTGATAAAAATAGACCCTTAAATGAGGCAAGAGAGTTTATAAAAAAAGAGCTAAAAGCCATACCAAAAGAGTTTAGAAACAGACAAGCCATTGGTATAGGTGGAACGGCTAGAACCCTTGCAAAAGGAATTATGAAAGCAGAAGCGTACCCCTTTAATACCATTCATGCATTTTCATATAAAATAGATGAACATATAGAGTATTTTAAAAATATTGCTGAAGCAAAACCAAACTTACTAAAATATCTTCATATTCCCAAAGGTCGTTTCGATACTATACGAGAAGGTACACTTATTTGGGAAGAGATTCTAACCCACATAAAAGCAAAAAGAGTTATAACCTCTGGAGTTGGAGTAAGAGAAGGAGTCTTTTTACACCATTTTCTAAAAAAGAATAATCTACAATTCCCCAAAGATATCAATCCAAGCATACAAAGCATACTTGACCGTTTTGAATCACATCATGTATATATAGAGAAACGTCAAAAGAATACTATTAAACTTTTTAATCTATTTATTAAAGAGAAAAAAATAAAAGATAAATATTTAAAAGAGTTACTCTATGCCATAAAGCTTTCAGCCATAGGCTATAGGTTTAATATTTATAAATCTTTTCAACATGCGTTTTATGTCACCATGCAAGAGTTTAATTATGGAGTTACCCATAAAGAGCTTGTATTGACAGCTATCCTCTTAAGGTTTGGAGGGAAAGAGTTGTATGATAGAGAGATATACAAACAATACCAAACACTCTTGCCCAAAAAAGAGACACTTAAATATCTCAGCTTTATCTATACTATAACCTCTACACTTTATGAGCAGACAGCACTAAAAGATTTTGATTTTACTTTAAAAGATAACAAATTAACCATTGTTGCTGATGGCTCTTTATATCTTGCCAAAGAGAAACTAAAAGAGTTGGAAAGACCTAAGGGGTTAAAGTTAGAGATTGTTGATAAACAGACAATCCCTAACTATGATTTTTAGCTAAGTACTTAATAATCTACTAGAATTTACGTCCCATAGTAAATTCAAAGCTAGATGTTCTGTCTAAATCTTCTGGATGTCTTGCCTTTGCAAATACCAAGTTAATAGGTCCCATTGGAGAGAACCACTCTAAGGCAACACCATAACCTTGTTTTTTAATCTCATCTATACTATTTTCACCAATCATTCCATAATCATAGAAAAATGATAAACGCATCTTTGCAGCTTTAGAGAGAGGAATACTCGCTTCAACGGTATTGACAACACTCTTCATACCACCTAAATATTTTCTTTTCGATGTTCCATTGGCATCTACTGAATCTTGATGTGGTGCAATACTATAAGGGTCAAACCCTCGAACACTACCAATTCCACCCATAAATAATTTCTCAGGAATATCAATGTTCCCTTTATCTTTTAGTATATTCGCACGTAGCTTATAACGAAGAATTAAGTCATAATCAATAATATCTTCTAGCCCATAATAAGCACCAAACTTAGCTGATGCGGCTAAGAACTTTTCATCTCCACCAACACCTGAGTAACCTAAACTACCACCTAAAATAATTCCTTCACGTGGAACATAAAAGTCATCGGTAGAGTCATAGTTTAAACCAACAGAAAAAGTACTCTTTGCATAGTTTAAATCTTCTTGTGCAAAAATAGAATATCGTTGTTCTGTAGCATTTTCATCAATATTGGTGTCATTTTCACTGTATGAATAACCTAAAGAGCCATAAAGATTACGGGTTAACTGTTTTCCTAAATTGAGTCCAGCACCTTTACTTTTTTGCTTATAGCCTGTATATTCATACTCACTTCGATAAATATTACCCCCTAAACTATAATCACTGTCCCAAACTCTAGGGTTATTAAATGAGAGCGAATAGTTGGTTGATATTTTAGATATGTCAAATGAGACAGCTGCATTAATTCCTGAACCAAGGATATTTCTATCAGATAAAGAAGCACTTACCATTGCTCCTTGATAAGAACCATATCCACCACCAGCTTGTATACTTCCTGTTGCTGTCTCTTTAACTTTTACCAATAAATTGCTGTGTGTTGAATCAACCCTCTGTTGCTCTATATCAACTTTTTCAAAATACCCTCTTCTACCCAAAGCACTTTTACTATCTTTTAAATCCGTTAAAGAGAACTGGTCACCTGGTGCCAAGTAAATGTCCCGTCTAATTACCCTATCTTTAGTTGTATGATTCCCTGAAATAATAACATCATTAATCGTTACTTTTTTCCCTGGGGTAATCGTATATTGAACATCTACAGTTTTATTTTCTTTATTTTTATGAAAGTTTGGATTAATTCGTGCATTGGCATAACCTAAGTTTGCAACCTGCTCTTTTAAATAAGCCATATCTTTACGAAGCTTATTTATATTAAATATTTTTCCCTTTATAGCTTTAAATTCTGAACGTATCTCATCAAGGTCTAAACCATCTACAACACCATCAATCTTAATACTATTTATTCTATACTGATTCCCCTCAGAAATTTGATAAGTCACATCAGCTTTATAAGAGCCACTGTCTACACGCATCAGAGGGTCACTAACCTTTGCATCCAAGTAACCTTGTTGCATATAGACATCTTTAGCTCTATAACCATCATAAGGCAACTGATCCATATGTGCTACACCATTATGTAATCCTGGTAACCACCCCATAATATCTTCTTCTTGGTTTGCTAATGCTGCTTCCAAATCATCTGTATCAATTTTTTTAGCACCTGAGAAGTCTATATTTTCAATATAAATTTTTTCACCCTTATTGACATCAAAAGTTAAAGCAATACTCTCTTCTTTAGGTTCAACATTTATCTCTACAACCGTGTCATAGTATCCTTCAGCTTCAATCTTTTTTATCAAATTCTTTTTAGCTTGTTGAATTTTACTAGCATCATAAAGGTCACCTTTACGCAATCCAATCTCTGTAAAAAGTGCCTCCTGCTCCTCTGCAGAGCTGTATCCATTCATCTCTAATTTTGAAATAACAGATTTCTCTTTAAACTCATAAAGCAGTCCACCATCAGCCGTACGTGAAACGATGATATCGGAAAAGTATCCTTGTTTATAAAAGTTTTTAAGTGACTCATCTATTTTATTAATATCAAAAGAGTCACCAACATGAATACCAGAAATTTCTGAAGCCACCTCTTTTGAAATATGAAGCAGTCCGTTATATTGAATAGAAGTAATATTTTGGGCTAAAAGTATGGAGCTTAGTCCTACCGATAAAGTAAAAAGTTTTCTCATATAAATTAATTATTCCTTATAGAATTGACTATAGTTTTTTATTGACATTAGTGTATCTATTTTTCACTAAAAAAGTGGTATAATCCACCAAAAACATTAAAGAGATTAGCATGAATATTGGTATTATAGGTCTTGGACTTATGGGTGGTTCTTTGGGTTTAGCCCTAAAGAAATTTCCTAAAAAGTATAGCATTATAGGTTACGACCACAATAAAAAGCACCAAGAAGATGCTTTAAAATTAGAGCTTATTGATAAACTGGCTAACAGTTTTGATGAGATAAAAAGTTGCGATGTTATCATACTCACTATCCCTGTTGATGCTATTATTAAAACAGCTCAAACCCTTATCGATGTCGAAAAAGATTGTACCATTATAGATTTTGGTAGTAGCAAAGGCAAAATAGATGCAGCCATTCCTGCGATTATTCGTAAAAATTTTGTAACAGCCCACCCCATGACAGGAACAGAAAAATTTGGTCCAACTGCTGCCATAGAAAAACTCTACACCGATAAAATCATGGTTTTATGTAACCAAGAAAAGAGTGGTGAACTTCAAAAAAAAGTTGCACTAGAACTCTTTGAAGATATAAAAGCAAAAGTAGTATTTATGGGGGCAGAGGAGCATGATAAACATGCTGCATTTATCTCACACATGCCCCATGCCGTCAGCTATGCCATAGCAAACTCTGTTATGAAACAAGAAGACCCAGAGAGCATCACAGCCCTCGCTGGTGGTGGTTTTAGAAGCATGAGTCGTATCGCCAAATCATCCCCAAATATGTGGGAAGATATCTTTCGACAAAATAAGGAAAACCTACTCTCTTCCATGAAAGCATTTAATGAAGAGATGCAACTTTGTCAAAGCATGATAGAAAATGAAGAGTGGGAAGCTCTACATAAATGGATGGCAGATGCGAATAAACTGCATGATATTTTGTAAAA